>JALUFI010000195.1 GCA_027043685.1 Pyrodictiaceae archaeon | reverse complement strand
GGGATACGGTATCGCTAGGAGGGGCACCACGTGGCCCCTGTAGAGCGCCACCAGGCTGTAGTGGCTCGGCGCCCCACCGGGGAGGTCGAGTATGAATGCACGCACCGGCGTCTCCGTGTCCCCGCGGCGTGGCACCGGCGGTGCCGGTGGCTGCCGTGCTAGCGCGGCTGGCGCCGCCATGGGTACGAGGATGATTATCGCTAGCAGCGCTGCAAGTGAGGCACGCGTCACCTCGTCCAGGGCCACGGCCCGGCACCGAGAGAGAGAGGAGCCGCGTGGCTAAAGCAGTGGCCACAGAGAGGCAATATGGGCTCATCGTGAAGCAGATTTAGCAGGCCGCCCGAGTGGCGGGCTTTAAGCCTTAGCGTGGCAGCTGTAGATGGGAGTCTCGAGTGCCGGGTGCCTGTGGGTGAGGAAACGCTATTCAGTGCATGGCGGCTAGCTGCGTGCCGGGCACGTGGCCTGTACTAGACCTAGTAGTTGGCTGGCTTCGGTGGCTTCCCTGGGGGTGTGTTGCTGGGCGTTGCCGCGGCTTAGAGGGGGGTTGGGTGGCGCGGCCCGTGGCGTCATAGTGGTGGTGTTCTCTGCGGCGATGCTGGTGGCTGGCTACGAGTTCTTCATGTATAGCCTGGGCTACTTGTCGGCGAACCCTCCCCACGTCACGGCGGGGCTCATGGCGGGGCTGGCTGGGTTCACGTTCACCGCTGCGGCCGCGGGGCTCCTCCGGGACTGGGTGGTGGGGGAGAAGCTGGCGTCGGCGCTCGAGGAGGCGGAGAGGGAGCTGCGCCGCGGGGGCGGCGAGCACTAGGACCCACTACCGGGTTCCCGGTGGATGTTACGCTTCTCGCTCCGCGGCGGGCCGCGTTACGCGTTAACGCCCCTCCGTGTAGCTTCTTGTAGCCTTCCCGCTACTGGGGCTGGATGTGGGGCTGTGAGGAGTAACCCCGGTGCCCGCGCCTTGGCTGCGGGCCACTACCCCGCCGCCGTTGGGGGTGGCGGGGGATGGGTTGGCCCTGCATCGCTGAGCCCCCTTCGTGGGGTTTTGGTGGCGTTGCTTGCAGTGTTCCTTCACGGTTGATAAACGGTGGTAAACGTAGGGCTTTTAGCTCGGCTGCATCATCGTATAACCCTACACGGCTGCTAAAGGTACGCGTGTGAAAGACAAGCCTGGAGGTGGGCCGTGCATGACCAAGCGCGTGGTCATAATCGGCGGCGGCATAGCCGGCATGGGCGTAGCCCACGCACTCAAGGACAAGGCCGGCGAGGCCGTCGACATCACCGTGATAACCAAGGACACCTTCTACATGACCGGGCCCAGCAGGCCCCTCCTCCTCACCAATGAGCAGAGCTACGACAGGATGATAAGGGGCTACGAAGAGGCCGCCATGAAAGGCATCAAGTTCGTCTTCGGCACCGTCACCAGGATCGACCCCGCCAACCGCTTCGTGGAGGTAAAGGAGAACCCTACCAGGGGCACCCCCACCGCCGAGAAGATTGAGTACGACTACCTCGTCGTAGCCCCCGGCGTGGTCTTCGACGGCTCCAAGATAGAGGGCTACAGGGAGCACTGGTGGAGGAACGCCACCGTCTACGAGCCCGGCCGCGTCGACGTGCTCCGCCACAGGATATGGACCGCCGACAAGGGCACCGTCATAGTCTACGCGCCCAAGCAGCCCTACCGCTGCGCACCCGCCCCCGCCGAGACAGCGATGGCCATCTACACGGTGCTGAAGCACAGGGGCGTAGTCGACAACTTCAGGATAATACACGTCGACGCCAACGACAAGCCCCAGCCCCCAGTCATAGCCGACGTCATCAAGGAGCGCTACGAGCAGGCAGGCATAGAGCTCATAACCAGCAGGGAGATAGTCGAGGTCGGCACCGACTACGTCGTGCTCAGCGACGGCGAGAAGCTCCCCTACACGATACTAGCCATGCTTGAGCCCAACAGGGCGCCCAGGTTCATAGCGGAGGCCGGGCTCGGCGACAACTGGTTCGAGGTCCGCAGCCCCCAGGACCTCAGGAGCCCCAAGTACGACGACGTCCTAGCCGCCGGCGACGCCGCCAAGCTGCCGTTCCCCAAGAACCAGGAGATAGCCTACGAGAGCGCCCTATTCGCCACCAACAGGCTGCTGGAGGACCTGGGGCTCGGCGTGGAGCCCTACAGCGTCCAGTACGCCTTCCTCGGCTGGGCCTACCTCGGCAACCTCGAGGGCAGGCTCGAGACCGAGAGCGTCCAGTTCGGCCTCAACTTCACCACCAAGCCGCCGAAGCCCAGCAAGGACCCGGTGCCGAAGAGGGAGTACACCATCCAGAAGGACAAGTGGGAGCAGAGCTACCTCAACCGCCTATTCCACCCCAAGCATGATTAAGCCCTTGTCTCTCCACTTTTTATTCCCGGGAGTGACTGGGCCGGGCTCCTTTACCCCCTCCCGCTGGCTCCCCGGGCTCCATGGAGGATACCCGTTTAAGGCTAGGCGGTACTCTGTCCCCCTGCTGTATTCCCTGGGGAGCCCTGGCCTTGATATGGGACGAGATACGTGGATACCCGCCACTGCCGGCGACAATTGTGAACCTCTACCTGCATAACAACCTGTTCGCGATGCTGGTGGACTTCGGTGTGGCGTTGTTCGTTCTCTGGCTCGCGGGGCTCCTGGTGAAGCCTCTGCGGGGCAGGCTCCGGGGCTGGAAACTGTGGCTCGCCAGGACCTTGGTGGCGTCAGCGATAGTGCTCATACACGAGTACATAAGGGTTGGGTACTTCTTCAAGCTGAGCGATCTGCCTCACTTCCCGCCCCGGACCCATGAGTCGTTCCTCGCGTTTCTGCTCACGCTAGCCGCTCTCCTCGCCCGCCTTGCCCCCTAGCCCCCGGGCTAGCCTCTCGGCTGCCCTC
>JALUFI010000194.1 GCA_027043685.1 Pyrodictiaceae archaeon | reverse complement strand
TCCCTGGCCGCCGCCAGCTCGCCCCCAGGGGTGGCCGCGACGACGCTGTAGGCGCCGCGCAGGATGGTTGCTGCCTCCCGCAGCGCGTCGGCGAGGCTCCCCGTCTCCCGGAGGAGGAGCGAGAGAATCTCCACCAGCGCCTCCGCGTCCCAGCTCGGCGTATAGCCCAGCAGCTCCCTGGCGGCCTCAACGTAGTTGACTATGTTGCCGTTGAAAGCCGCGGCCACGCCGCCGTCGCGGGAGACGAGGGGCTGGTAGGCGTCACCGTAGCCCCCGCTGGTGGAGTACCTCACATGCCCCAGCACGAGCCTGCTGTCCCCGAAGGCCTCGCCGCTGGCCGGCAGCGCCTGGAACACGAGGCCCCTGCCGCCCAGCCTCCGGAGACCAGGGGCAGCTGCAGCCACCACCCCGGCCGCGTCGTGGCCCCGGTGCTGGAGGCCCAGCAGGAGCCGGTAAACGGCCCCGTAGGCCCCCTCGCCGAGCCAGGCGGCGCCCCCGCACAAGGCCCCAGCTCAGCCCCCGCCGCCCCGCCGTAGCCAGGAGAGGCCACGCGTGAGCGCCTCAACCAGCTCCTCGCCGCCTATGACGCGGCGACGACCCCCATACACCAGCTCGAGGCCACCGCCGCCCCGCGGCTCGCCCACTACCCGGGCCTCTAGACCCAGCCTCTCAGCCTCGCTGATCAGCCACGGCAGGTCCTCGCCCCTCGCCTCAACGAGTATCCTCGCCTGCGTCTCCGAGAACGCGGCCTCGAAGGCTGTGCAGCCGGCGCAGACCCTGCCGAGGCTCAGCCGCAGCCCGCTACAGCCCCGTGCAGCCATCTTTGCGGCAGCTGCTGCAACCCCGCCGGGCCCCACGCTCTTCGCGGCGACGACGGCGCCCCTCTCCACCGCCCTAGCCATCAGCTCGGCCAGCGCCTTCTCCTCCCGGAGCCGCGGCTCCGGTGGCTCCCCCGCGGCTCTGCCCGTGAGGAGCCACGCGGCCTCGCTGCCGCCAAGCTCCGGCCTCGTCGCGGCGCCGAGGAGGACGAGGGGGCCCTCGCCCCGGTACGCTATCGTCGGCACCTTGGAGACGTCGCGGACCCTCCCGACGACTAGCACAGTCGCCACGGGGTCTATCATCCTGCCCTCTGAGTCCTCGTTGTAGAGGCTCACGTTGCCCCCTATGACGGGTATCCCGAGCTCCCTTGCGGCCCAGGCGAGGCCGCGGAGCATCTCAACCGTGTAGCCGTGCTGCTCCGGCTTCTCCGGGTTACCCGAGTTAATGTTGTCCAGGAACGCCAACGGCTCAGCGCCGACAGCGGCGAGCCTCCGGTAGGCCTCCTCGAGGCTCAGCGCGGCTCCGCGGAAGGGGTCGAGCCTCGTGTACCTCGGGTTCCCCCTCACCGCGGCGGCGAAGCCCCTCCGCGTCCCGTCCCGGAGCCACGCCACGGCGGCGTCGAGGTAGCCCGGCGCCGCGACCGCTCTCCCCCCGACGCCCCAGTCGTAGGCCTCGAACACCGGGTCCTTCCAGGCAATGCTGGGCGAGGAGAGGAGCCTCGGCAGCACCTCAGCGGGGTCAGCGTCGAGTACGGGCAGCGGGGGAGGCGGCGGGGGCGGCGTGTAGAGCCTCTCCACGGGCGGCGCCTCGGCAGCCAGCTTCGCGGGGAGCTCCGCCACGGTCCTGCCGCGGTACCGGAAGCGGAGCACGCCGTCGCCGGTGAAGCGGCCTATGACGCTCGCCTCCACCCCGTGCCTCTGGAGCAGCCTAAGCAGCTCCTCCAGCCTCCCGGGCCTCGGGACCAGCAGCATCCTCTCCTGGCTCTCCGAGACCAGTATCTCGCCCGGCTCCAGCCCGGGCTCACGGAGATGCACCTTGTCGAGGTCAACGATGGCGCCGACGCCGCTCGAGGCAGCAGTCTCCGCGACCGCGACGGCGAGCCCGCCGCCGCCCAGGTCCTTCACGTGCCTCAGCAGCCCCTTCTCGAAGGCCTCGCGGAGCGCGTCGATGAGGAGCTTCTCGAGGAACGGGTTACCCACCTGCACAGCTGCAAGCTCCTCCTCCCCGCCCTCCAGGGGCTTGCTGGCGAAGCTGCTCCCAAGCAGCCCATCCCTCCCCGTAGTGTTGCCCGCCAACACCAACGCGTCGCCGGGCTCCACGCGGCCCGGGAGAAGCCACTCAACCGGGGCGAGGCCGAGGGCAGCCACGTTCACCAGGGGCTGCCTCGAGTAGCTCGGGGAGAACCAGGTCAAGCCGCCGGCCGTGGGCACCCCTATCCGGTTCCCGTACTCGCTTATCCCCCTCACTATCTCCGAGGCGAGCCACTCCGCGTGCGCGTCGCCGGGCCAGCCGAGGAAGAGGGCGTCGAGAAGCATAACCGGCACGGTGCCTATGCTCAGCACGTCCCTCACTATGCCGCCGACCCCTGTAGCGGCCCCGTCGTAGGGGTCGACGGCCGAGGGGTGGTTGTGGCTCTCTATCCGGGCCGAGAGAGCCACGCCGGGGAACAGCTCAACAGCACCAGCGTCCCTCCCCGGGCCTATGAGGACCCAGGGCGCCTCCCGGGGCAGCATCGATAGGAGCTTCCTGGTGCTCTTGTAGCTGCAGTGCTCGCTCCACGTCGCCTCGAGCACCAGCCTCTCCTCCCTAGTCAGGGGCCTCCCGAGGACCCTCTCCGCGTACTCCAGCTCCTCCCTCGTCAGCGGCAACGCTACCAGCCCCTCCTCAGCGCCGAGCCGATGGACTCGAAGAACCGCCTCCCACTCGGCTCCATGCAGGGCGGGGGCTGCCAGGGCCACACAGCCCTCTCCGGGTGAGGCATCAAGCCAAGAACCATGCCGTCGCCGCTCCCCAGGCCCGCGACGCGGGCCTCGCTGCCAGTCGGGTCATCGAGGTACTCGAGCCACGGCCTCCCCTGGAG
>JALUFI010000193.1 GCA_027043685.1 Pyrodictiaceae archaeon | reverse complement strand
GGGCTTCCAGGTACTCGGCTACGACAATCAAGCACTGGGAGTGGTTGCACGCAAGCCTAGGCGCTAGAGACACGCACCGCCCCCAGGGGGAGGCGCTTGCGTTAAGGAGGACCACCCAGTAGCCAGGAGCGTGCACGGTGCAGGCCCCCTTGGCCGCGCAGCCCGTCTTCCCGCCAAGACCCGGCGTAGAAGCAGAGATAGGAATCATAGGGGGCAGCGGCCTCTACGACCCAGGCATAGTGGAGAACCCGGTTGAGGTCAAGGTCTACACACCCTACGGCGAGCCAAGCGACTACATAGTCGTGGGCACCGTCCAGGGCCGCCGCGTCGCCTTCCTACCCCGCCACGGCAGGGGGCACCGGATACCGCCCCACCGGATCAACTACCGTGCCAACATCTGGGCGCTCAAGAGCCTTGGAGTAAAATGGGTGATAGCTGTCTCAGCCGTCGGCTCCCTCCGCGAAGACTACCGGCCAGGCGACCTAGTGGTCCCCGACCAGTTCATAGACATGACTAAGAGGAGGGAGTACACGTTCTTCGACGGCCCCGTGGTAGCCCACGTAAGCATGGCTGAGCCCTTCTGCCAGCACCTCCGCGAACTACTAGTCGAGACCGGCAGGGGCCTCGGCTACACCGTGCACGACAAGGGCACATACATCTGTATAGAGGGGCCAAGGTTCTCAACGAAGGCCGAGAGCAGGGTATGGAAAGAGGTATTCAAGGCAGACATCATAGGAATGACGCTAGTCCCCGAGGTAAACCTTGCCTGCGAGGCCCAGCTCTGCTACGCAACCCTCGCCCTCATAACAGACTACGACGTCTGGGCGGAGAGGCCAGTGACAGCGGAAGAGGTAACCAGGGTAATGAAGGAGAACACCGAGAAGGCCCGCCGGCTCCTCTACGAGCTAATACCCAGGCTCCCAGAGGAGCCGGACAGGGAGAGGTGCAGTTGCTGCCGCTCACTCGAGACCGCCATGCTCTAGCAGCCGCGACGCGGGAAGAGCTGCGCAGCGCAGAGGAGAGGCTCCAACACCTCGTAGCCGAGCTCCCCCTAGACCAGTTTCTCCAGGCGCCAACCCTCTACCTCGCATACGCCGGCCCCTTCTACGCACGAGCATCAGCCGGGCTACTCTACTGGCCCCTACGCCAGGTGACCGAGAAGGACGTCCACATAGACCCAGCGGAGAGCCTCTCCTACCACGTCCTAGCCTACCGCGACACAGAGGCCGCGATAATAGCGTTCTTCGAACCAGGCTCCGAGAACACCCTCGCAAGGCTCTCCGAGGCCTCAAGGCTGACGGGGACGAGGCTCCTCGCAGTAACCCCGCCCCTCCCCCCGCCAATCGAGGACCGCGTGACCAGCCAGGGAGCAGAACTGGTAATCGTGGAGGGGCTCCCGCTCGCCACAGCCTACCTAGTCCTCTCGGCGAAGCTCGCAGCCGAGGCGGCGAAGAGGATAGGAGGAATAGAGCTGCGCCGCAAAAGGATAATAGAAGAGTACTCAAACATACACAGTGTCTACGACGACCTAGTGGCCGAGACGGGGAAGGAGCTAGACGAAGTAGCCGCAGCCGCAGAGACGATAGACATAGTTGCCCACACCCCCACCATGGAGCCTCCGGCCGCGATAGCGTCACTAGCAGTGGCGGCCAAGAGGGGTATGCCGCCAGCCACAATGACGCTAACGGACACACTATCAGCGATAGCCCATGGGTTGAAGCCGAGGACGGTACTGGCGCTGGCGACGACCGCAGAGCAGGACCTCCTACGCGAAACCAGGTTCAAGCTAAGCTTCACCGCCCAGCAGACAAGGCTAACCCAGCTAGTGATAGGCACCGACCCCCTCACAGCCCCCCTCTACGCATCAATAGCGCTGACAAGGCTCCTTGCCGGGGAGGGATGAAGCAAAGGTGCTCCGCGCAGCAGTACTCCACTCATCCCCCCGACCACCCTGGTCAACCGCCAGGCTACTCCACGCCCTCGCGAGAGCAGGGTTCGAGACAATCTACATAGTCTGGGACATGCTGGGCGTGAAGACGGGCAACGACTGCCGCCTACTCTACCGAGGCCGCTGCGCAGCCTTCGACGCACTACTCGTGCGCGGAATGGGGCGAGGACTGACACCCGAGAAACTCGTCTACCGCTACGGCGTCCTCGACGCAGCCGAGAGAGACGGAGTCCTAGTAGTCAACCCCTCGGCCGCGGTGAGAACGGCACGAGACAAAATGGCTTCAATAATGAAGCTCATGGAGTGTGGCATAAGCGTTCCAGACACCTACGTCTACGAGAGCCCGGCGGCGGCGCTCCGCACGGTACGCCAGCTAGGCAAGGCAGTGATAAAGCCCCTAATGGGGAGTCTAGGCCTAGGCTCATTCCTAGTAGACAGCGAGGACACCGCCTACTACATCGCAAACCTCCTCGCAGAGCTAAACCAGCCAATCTACGTCCAACGCTACATAGAGAAACGAGACGCACGCGACATACGCGTATTCATAGTAGACGGAGAACCCATAGCAGCGATATACAGGATATCATCAACATGGAAAACCAACGTAGCCCAGGGAGCAACACCCGCGCCCGCGCCCCTCAACGGCCCCCACATAGACCTGGCAATCCGGGCAGCCGAGTGCCTAGACCTCATCTACGCAGGAGTAGACATAGCCGAGGACACGCAGGGCAATCACTACGTGCTCGAGGTCAACGCCTCCCCGCTCTGGCGCGGCCTCTACAAAGCAACCGGCATAGACCCGGCGCCCGCCATCGCAGAGGCAGTGAAACGTCGCCTGAAGAGATAAGGAAAGAACGCCTCTTCGGAGGGCTCAGCTGTCCTGGCCTTCAACACAGCCCTGGACGCCACGGTTCAGCTGAGCCGGCGAGAGACCTCATCACGGCCCCAGGGG
>JALUFI010000192.1 GCA_027043685.1 Pyrodictiaceae archaeon | reverse complement strand
GAGGAGGCGTGGCGCCTCGTGGACTCCCCGAGGGTGAGGGCGGAGGTGGAAGCGATTTACACCGGCGACCGCCGTGGCTCCTAGGCCAGCCGGGCTCCCTTCACCCGTGGGGGTGCCCCCGGGGTCTTGGGTGCTGCGAGGAGCGCGGCGGCGGGTCTGCTGGGCCTCGCCGTGGGGGCCCTTGGTGCTGCTGCGGGGCTGCCGCTGTTAGCGCTCCTCGGGGGCCTTGTCGGCGTGCTGGGCTTCGGGGAGCTGCTCGTCCACGGCCTGGAGCTGTTCTCTTCCTCCGTCGGGCTGAGCGGCTACGCGTCCAGTGTCCTGGTTAACGGGTTGGCTGTCGCGCCGGAGCTCGTGCTCGGCTACATGCTCGGCGCGAGGGGCGTCGCCGCGGGGCAGCAGTGGCTTGTGGAGCTGGCGGTGCTCTCCAACATGGTGAGCGCTGCCGCGAACCTAGCTGTACTCGGCCTCGTGGTCCTCTCCGCTGGCCGGGGGGTGGTGTTGCCGAGGGAGTCGCTTGAGGTGGAGGCGCCGCTTCTCCGGGCGACTGTGGCCGCGCTTGGCCTGCTCGCGTTCTACGCTGTCCTGGAGGCATGCTACGCCGGGGGCTCGGCGCCCAGGAGCCCCGTGGAGGCGGCTGCGACGATGCTCGCGTTCTACGCCGCCTACCTCTACCTAGTCGTCGCGAGGGGGAGGGGGCGCGGCAGGGGAGGCATCTCCTGGGCCGCCTGGCTCGCCGCTGGGCTCGCGGGGCTGGTGGCCTCCGCTGAGCTGATGAGCAGGGGCGTTGAGGAGGCGGTGGCGGGCATGGGGCTGGGCGCGGCGGGGCTCCTGGTCGGCCTGGTGGGCACTGCGCCGGAGGCCGCGGTGAACATGCTCGCCGCCAGGAGGGGCTCCACGACGGAAGCCGTGGCGGGCCTTGTGGCTGCCACCTCTGCCGCCGTGCTCCTCGTGTTCTCGGTGCTGAGCGTGGCCCTGCCGCTCCCCCTGGACAAGTACATAGCCTACATGCTGGCCGTGCTAGCCGCGGGGCTCTGGCTTGTGAACCGTGGAGCGGAGACCGGGGGAGTGATTGACGAGGCGGAGGCGCTGCTGGTAACGCTGCTCGCTGGGGGCGCGCTGCTCATGCTCCTCGAGGTCTAGGGGACCTCGTCTACCCGGAGCAGCAGGGGCCTCCTCAGGGGGTTCATGAGGCCGGCTACGTAGAACTCCCTCCTGGCGAGCATCGCTAGGCTTGCCTCAGTCACCCTGCCGAGGTCTAGGTAGCCGCTGAGCTCCTGGAGGTCGCCGGTGGCCTGGAGCCTGGAGAAGAACACGGTGCCGAGGTTGCTGCGGACCCCGGGCCTTATGTCGCGGCTCACCCTCTGGCTGGCCACGACGAGGAAGAGGCCCCACTTCCTGCCCTCCCTCGCCACCGTCTCCAGTGCGCGGCCGCTCTCGCCGCAGTGCTCGCAGGCATAGTTCTGGGCCTCGTCGACCACGAGGCCTATGTTGACCGGGCTCATGGTGTCCCATATCAGCTCCCAGGCCGCCCTCGCCACGGAGGCTACTATGGCGCGCTTCACCTCTATGTCCTGCTCGTCGCTCATATCTATGACGACGGGCTTGCCGGAGGCCGCCTCGCCGACTATGTCGCGGGGCTCCAGCCTCCTGCCGGGGAGGGCCTCGAACACGCTCCTAGGGACAACGAGCTTAATCATAAGCCTCAGCTTAGCCACCGTGGCGTCGCGCATGTTGAGCCTCGAGGCGACGGGCTCCAGTGCCTCCTCGAGGAACCTGTCCCGGATACTCCGCTCCGCCTCCCCCTCGCCGCCGCGCTGCTGGGTGAAGCTGTGGAGGCCGCGGCTCCTCCTAGCGAGCCTTGTCTCCAGGGCCTCCCTGCACTCCTCGCTCTCGTAGCCCTGGCCGCCGTTCTCCGCGTAGATCTTCATCGCGAAGCACATCGCCGCTAGCTCCACTGCGTCCCTCTGCTGCGCGGTGAGGCTGAGGTAGCGGGACACCGTTGAGGCGAACACGATTGGGTTTATCCTTATCTCGCTGCTCTTGATGACCCGTGCGCCCAGCGCCTCGGCCCTCGGGGCGTAGTCTACGCCGCTGTGGTCGAACACTATGACGCCGTAGCCGCTCCTAGCAAGCTCCTTCACCAGGCGCTGGACGAGCCTGCTCTTGCCGGTCCCCGTGGCGCCGAAGACCCCTATGTGGTAGGGCACCCAGCGGGGGTCCAGGGGGAGCCTCCACCCCGTGTACTTGTGGACGCCGACGCTTATCGCCTTCTCAGGGTCCACGCCGAGGTAGCCGGTGAGCGGGGACGCGTCCACTAGGCGGTAGACCCTGCTCCCCGGGGTAGGGGCGTAGACGTTGGAGACGAGGCCCTTCTCCCCGTTGCACACGCTCCCTGCGTCGCAGAGCCCGCCGTATATCTCGACGTAGGCGTTGCTGAAGGGCATGACTAGCTCTGAGTCCAGGGCGTCGGGGTGCTCCGCGTAGATGTTGTGGACGTTCCTGCGGAGGAAGGGCTCGTGCCTCGTAACCCAGCGGACAACGCCGAGCATGTAGTAGCCGTCGAGCCTCTCATCCCTTATGAGGACGAGGTCCTCCTCCCGTACCTCTAGCTCGCGGTCACGCCTAAGCATTATCGGTGCGAGGCCGGCGCTGGCGCCGCTGAGAACGACGCCCACCTCGGTGCCTATCCTCGCGAGGGCTATGCCCACGGGCTCCCCCAGGCATAGACGCCGTGCAGGAGGGTGTTACTAGAATAGGTGATTGGGCCGTGGGGCCGGCGTGGCGGGCCGGCCGGGATTCGAACCCGGGACCAACGGGTTAAAAGCCCGCCGCTCTGCCTGGCTGAGCTACCGGCCCACATGGGCCAGGCCAGCGCCCTTCCCCGCCTCCCCGGGGCCCCACGGCCCCCGGGGAGGCAGGGAAG
>JALUFI010000191.1 GCA_027043685.1 Pyrodictiaceae archaeon | reverse complement strand
CGTGGAGCGAGATACGCCGCGCAGTAGCAGCCCTCACCGGCAGGGAGCCAGCCAAGTCCGCGCTCCACCGCGTCCTCCGGAACCTCGAGAGCGCGGGGATGGTGGAGAAGACCGGCGACCGTTACCGCGTCGCCGACGCATCCCTCCGGAGAGCGGCAGAGAGGCTCCGCTCCGGGCTCCGCGGCAAAACACATTACTAAACCACGGCCCCAGGGCATAGTGCACCCGGGGAAGACCCGAGGTGCACCAGGCCGTGACCAAGGTAGTCAAGTTCATAGGCAAGGACATCATAAAGGAGAACGCAAAGCTAGCCGAGAGGCTCCGCCGCCTCTACGACGAGACCGGGGTAAGGGTCCTCGAGTTCCTCGGCGGCCCCGGAAGCGGCAAGACAACCCTCATAGAGAGGCTCATGGAGCGCCTAACAAGGGACTACAAGCCGGAAGAGATAGCCTACATAGGCGGCGACGTCGCTACAACCCTCGACACCGAGAGGATAGCCAGGTACGGCGTCCGCCACGTCCAGATAAACACCGGCGGCACCTGCCACCTAGAGGTACCACACGTCGAGGCGGCGATAAAGGCCCTGGGAGGCCCCGAGGCCCTCCGCCAGCTCCGCGTAATGGTTATAGAGAACGTGGGCAACATAATCTGCCCCTTCAACTTCCCCCTAGGCGCCCACGCAAGGATAATGGTCGCCGGCGTGCCAGAGGGCGAAGACAAGTTCATAAAACACCCACTCAGCACAAGGGTAAGCGACATCATAGTCATCAACAAGATTGACCTAGCCCCATACGTGGGAGTAAACCTCGACAAGATGATACAGGACGCGAAGAAGATAAACCCAAGGGCACCCGTGTTCCTCGTAAGCGCGAAGACCGGCGAGGGCGTAGACAAGCTCTACGACTACCTACGCGCAAACATCATAGAGGCCAGGCAGCCAGCCCCCGCACCCCAGTGAAGGGGGAGAGAGGAGGCACGGGGCTCCATGCATGAGACTAGCATCGCGCTAAGCATACTCGCCGCCGTAGAGGACGCCTTCAAGGAGACACCAGGCGCCAAGAGAGTCACCAAGATAAGGCTCCAGGTAGGCATGCTCAGCCTAGTCGACCCGGAGGCCCTCCGCTTCGCCCTCCAAGTAGTCTCCCGCGACACCCCCGCCGAGGGAGCAGAGATAGAGATAGAGATGGTGAAGCCAAGGTTCCGCTGCAACCGCTGCGGCTACGAATGGGAGCCAAGGGACGAGGACATAGAGAAGATCTCCCAGGACCCGCAGCTCAGCACACTCGTCCACATAAACCCCGACATAGTGGCCCAGTACCTCACCTGCCCCCGCTGCGGGAGCAACGACGTAGAGATAGTCCGGGGCAAGGGAGTCATACTCCACAGCGTAGACATAGAGACCGAGGAGGAGAGCGGAGGCGGCCAGCAGTGAGCCAGCCCGACCCCGAGCAGCTAGCCCCGGTGGCAGAGGAGGCGATAAAGAGCGCCATACGGCTCGGGCTACCCATATACTACAAGCGGCTCGTAAGAGGAGCCTTCCTCCTAAGACGCGACAACGGCGGAAAAGGAGTACTCTTCACCTCAACCATACCAGGCACAGACGAAGACCCACCGGGAACAATATACGTAACCCTGGCCTCCGAGCCCGTCACCGTCTGGAAGGTCCCCGTAGCCCGCCTAGAACCAGGCCGGGAGCCACAGCTCTACCCACACAAAGTCGTCACCGCCGCCGCCCAGTACCCAGTACTCTTCTCGACCCACGAGGCAGACGTATGGCACCGCCGCCTCCAAGACCTCCACACCGGCAGGGTGGAGGAGGCAGACCCCAGCGAGGTACCCGAGGAGCTACTAGAGGAGACCAGGCCGACACAGATACTCCGCCTAGTAGACATACCCAGCGACTACGCACTCCTCCGAGGCAGCCTCGTAGTCGCATGGTACACCAGGATAACCCCGCCCGGCATAGGCGAGCCACAGGGCACCTGGATAACCACGTTCAAGTACCTAAAAGCAGCCGGCCTCATAGACGAGTAGCAGGGCAGAGCCACGGTTTCAGAAGAGAGGGGGTAGCTGGAGCCTTGATGCCCGCCCCAGTCCTAGTACCAGTGCCGAGGAACTGCCTGAAACAGGCAGCGAGGAAGGCAAAGCCGATCCGGCCAAGGATAGCCCGCATCCTGGCAACAAGGGCCGAGTGGCTAGCAACCCTCCACGCCCTCCAGCTCCTAGCAGGCGACGAGCCCGGCTGCAGCCCCCAGCTGCTGGAAGCCCTCAAGCAGGCCCTCCGCCACCTAGGCTCCCGCACCCCAAAAGGCGCCGACACACCAATGCCCGACCTAGTCATACTCAACCCAGACAAGCAAGCCTTCCTAGACACCCTCCACGCCTACCAGGAAGCACAGCGCGACGGAACAATCTGCGGCATAGAGGCAAACGGCATAGAGCCAGGCAAGGACCCCGAGCCAGGAGCATGGATACACGAAAAGACAACATGCCCACCAAACCAGCCCCCAGCCTACACCACAGCGGTCGTCTACACCCCAGGCCTCCCAGCACCACTCTGGATAAGACTAACAATCGACAAGGCCGGGCCACTCATAGTCATACACACACCCGAGGAAGCCTAGCCCTCCCCCACGGCACCCACCGGGAGGAGAACAGGCTGAACAGTATACACACCCCGCAGCCTCGTCAACTCCTTATACAGCCCCTTAACCTCCCCAGCCCCGCCCTCCACGAAGACAAACACCGCAGCCAGGCCCGGAGCACCAAGCCTCTCAACCATGAAGCTCCTCACACACCCATACCCCGAGAGCAAGGCACCCGACACCGAGCCCACCCGGGCCTCATCAACAACAAGCACCAGCACACCCTTCACAACCCCCCGGCTCCCCCACCAGCTGTTAAACGCGATAAACAACTCAACAGCGT
>JALUFI010000190.1 GCA_027043685.1 Pyrodictiaceae archaeon | reverse complement strand
TGGCTACCGCCCTGAGAGTGGCCGCGTCAACCCTGGCGGGTAGGACGACCATTATCCTTGCAACCTTGCCGCCCGCCTCTATGTTGAGGCCGTGGCGCCTAGCGGTCTCAAGGAACTTCTCAAACCCAAGGGTCAGTGTCGAGTTCTTGTCGACTAGGGCGCCGTACTTCCAGACCATGCTGTTGGGGTTGAGGAGCGCTGGGTGGATGAACGGCCTGCCGACCGCCTTGACGTGCAGAGGCCCCGTGGCCGCAGCCGCCGCGGGGGCTACGGTGGGGACTAGCATCACGACGAGGACCATGAGGGCAGCCGCTACACGGAGAACACGCTTCACGGCCAGAACACCTCGTGGGCTTACCGTGCCCTATACCTCTTATACTCACGTACCATGAACACCAATGGCCGGCTTATTTAACGGATTCTGCGCGGTGGCAAGAGGGGGACAAGTGGAGTAGGGGTAGCAGCCAGTACTACGGAGACCCTCGGCGCAGCGCCATGAAAGCAGACCCGGGGCCACTTGACCCCCGTCTCCTCGAGAGAGCTGCGGAGCAAATGGCTGAGCTGCAGCGCCTCCTGGGAGAAGCCCTGGAGGCCGACCTAATGGATGCCGACATGTACCTCGACGAGGCGAAGAAGCTGGCCCGCCGCATCCACCGCATAGCCCACAGGAGGGGCCCCGAGGTGCCCCAGTTCCTCCAGGTCTACGCAGAGGCGGCACGCTTCATGACCATCCTCGTCGACTACATGCTCACCCTGCGCTTCGCAACCGAGGCCGGCCAGCTGATAGGCCGCCTGGCGTCGCCGGAGAGGGAGCTGGAGGAGGCCGAGGCAGTCCTAGGCCTTGTGAAGGCGGCGGTGAATGAGCACCTGGACCCGGTTCTCGGCCTCTACGTCGAGGAGGCTAGGGGAGAGGAGGGAGAGGAGTAGCGGCCCCGGCGGGGCCGCGTCCACGCATAGGGGAAAAGGAGGGGGTTTAGCTCTGGCCGCGGAGGAGGCGCTCGCTCTCCTCGATGGCTTTCTTGAACTCCTCCCAGGCCCTCTTTATCTCCTCGACGCTTGCCTCGTCCTCTAGGGTTGAGACGTCGCCTAGCGGGGCGCCGGTCGCTACTGCCTTGATGAGGCGCCTCATTATCTTGCCGCTCCTGGTCTTGGGGAGCTTGTTGACGAACAGCACTCTGGCGGGCACTGCTATGGGTGAGAGGACTCTGCGGACGGTCTGCTTGATCTCCTCCTCTAGCTCGCGGCTGGGCTTGTAGCCTTCGCGGAGCACCACTACTGCTAGGGGCACCTCGCCCTTGACGGGGTCGGGTATGCCTACCACTGCCGCCTCCGCTACCGCTGGGTGGGTGAGTATCGCGTCCTCTATCTCGGTGGTGCCTAGGCGGTGGCCGGCTACGTTGAGTACCTCGTCTGCGCGGCCTAGTAGCCAGAAGTAGCCGTCCTCGTCCTTCACGGCGTAGTCTGCTGGGTAGTATATCCAGACTCCCTGGTCGGGCTTGCTGAAGCGCTGCCAGTAGGTCCTTATGTAGCGCTGGGGGTCGCCCCAGAGGCCTATGAGCATGCCGGGCCACGGCTTCTTGATGACGAGGTAGCCCTTCTCGCCGGGCTTCGCCGGCTCACCCCTGTCGTTGAACACGTCGGCGTCCACGCCGGGGAGTGGGAAGGTCGCGCTGCCGGGCTTGAGGGGCACTAGCGCGACGCCGGGGGCGGGAGCTATCATTGCTGCGCCGGTCTCGGTCTGCCACCACGTGTCTATTATCGGGGTGCGGCCCTGGCCGACGACCTCGTAGTACCACTTCCAGACATCGGGGTTGATTGGCTCGCCCACAGTGCCTATTAGGCGGAGGCTGCTGAGGTCGTGCTTCTTGACCCACTCGTCGCCGTACTTCCTGAACAGCCTTATCGCGGTGGGGCTGGTGTAGAAGATGGTCACCCTGTACTTCTCTATTATCTCCCAGGGCCTGTCCGGCGCCGGGTAGTCGGGCGCGCCCTCATACATTATGTTGGTGAGGCCGTGCATGAGGGGGGCGTATACTATGTAGGTGTGGCCGGTTATCCAGCCTATGTCGGCCATTGTCCACATGACGTCGTCGGGCCTGGGGTCCCAGGTCCACTTGAAGCTCCAGTAGGCCCAGACCATGTAGCCTCCGACGCTGTGCATTATGCCCTTGGGTTTGCCGGTGGTGCCGCTGCTGTAGAGTATGAAGAGTATGTCCTCGCTCTTCCTGGGCTCGGGAGGCACGTAGGTGTCGTGGGGGAGCTTCTTGGCTAGGTCCTGGTAGATGTAGTCGCGGCCCTCGACTAGGTCTATGTCGACGCTGAGGCTGCCGCCCCTCTTGACGACGAGTACCTTCTCGACCTCTACGCCCTGCTCCTTGGCCAGCCTTATGCCTTCGTCGGCGTTCTTCTTGAGGTTGATTACCTTGCCGCGGCGGTAGTAGCCGTCAGCCGTTATCACTACCTTTGCCTTCGCGTCTACTATCCTGTCCGCGAGGGCCTTGGGGCTGAAGCCGCTGAAGACGACGCTGTGTATCGCACCTATCCTCGTGGTTGCCAGGAGCGCCATGGGGAGCTCGGGTATCATGGGCATGTAGATTACTACGCGGTCGTCGGGCCTGACGCCGAGGTCCTTGAGTACCTTGGCGAACTTGTTTACCTCGCGGAAGAGGTCCTGGTAGGTGTAGATGCGTACCTCGCCGTCCTCGCCTTCCCATATGTAGGCCGCCCTGTTCTTTACGTCGGTCTTCATCCACTTGTCCAGGGCGTTTAGGTTGATGTTCGTCACGCCGCCGACGAACCACTTGTAGAAGGGTGGGTTGGAGTCGTCGAGGACCTTGTCCCAGTAGCGGAGCCAGATGAGCTCGCGGGCCTTCTCGTCCCAGAACCGGATGGGGTCCTCTAGGCTCTTGCGGCGGTAGTGCTCGAGCTGGGCCAGCTGGACGACGTACTTCTCGCCGAAGGGGAGGCCCTGCTCGGTTGCCACTTCGGCTCACCCTTGAGGAGCCTGGGGTGCAGGAGTGGAGGGTTTCGCCACTTGTCGGGTGGCTGCCGGGGAGCTAGTAGACGCTAGGCTGCCTGGATAAAAGAATCTCGGCACCTCTATAATGATAGATTATTGTTGAACCGTGGGCTTCGCTGCTAGGAGGCGGAGCGCCTCCCGTGGCGGAGCAGTGGCGGAGGCCGCTGGGCGGAGGACTGGGTCGTCGCCGAGGAGGAGTAGGCGGGTGAACCGCGTCGCCGCGAGCGTGAGCGTGGTGCCCAGGGTGCACTGGTCGAGGCAGCAGGCTACGAGGAGGTCGGCGGTGGTCGCCTCGTAGATCGCCTCCCGTAGCTTCCTCCGGAGGGGCTCGCCGCCGGGCGGCACCGCGTCCGGCTGCATGGCTGCGCCGCAGCGGGGGCAGCGCGGCGCCCTACCGGGGGCGCGGGAGAGCTGGATGCGTGTCCCGCAGCGGGGGCACCTGGCCCTGGTGACGGAGCCGTAGACCTCGATTACTGCGTCGCTGCGGCGCGCGGCGAGCCATGAGAGGGCGCCGTCTACGCCGAGGTATATGGCGGCAGCTATCCTTGATTCCCGGACGGCTCTGGCCGCGAGGCTCAGCTCCTCGGTGGGCTCACTGGCTGCCCGGAGCGAGGCCTCGACGAGGGGCTCGAGCGTTCTCCAGGCCTCGTTCTCCCCGGCCTCCGGGGGCACTGCTACGAGCTGCTGCTCCACCGTCATGCCCGCGAGGCCTGGGCCCGCGACCAGGACTATCTTGCCACGGCTGGCCATTGTTGAGAGGAGGAGGCTCCTCCAGTCCCCGGTTTGGGGCTGCTCTTCTCGTTGCACAGGCTCTGCATCGCCCGCCGGGGGCCTCTGTCCCAGGCGTCCAGTCACCGCAGCCCCTCGCCGCGCAGGCCGGTGGACGGAGCGTTATAGGCTAGTGGGGCGCCGCTGCCCCCGGGGAGTTGCTGTCGGCGCTGCTCTCTCCTGGGGGCGGCTGTGTTGGGTGACGGCTCCTGGGGCCTCGTGTTCGGCCCCGTGCGTTCCCGGAGGCTCGGTGTCTCGCTGGGCGTGAACAACATCCCCTACAAGGTGTGCAGCTACTCCTGCGTCTACTGCCAGCTCGGCCGTACCCTCCGGCTCAGCGTGGAGAGGAGGCCCTACAGCAGCCCCGAGGCCGTCGTGAGGGCCGTGGCTAGGGCGCTTGAGGAGTACGGGGGCCGCGTGGACTACGTGACCTTTGTGCCTGACGGTGAGCCGACGCTCGACACTATGCTTGGCAGGGATATTGAGGCGTTGAAGAGGGAGCTGGGTGTAAGGGTCGCCGTGCTCACTAATGCATCGCTGCTCTGGCTGCCGGAGGTGCGCCGGGGCCTCCTCGGGGCCGACCTCGTCTCAGTGAAGGTTGACGCGGTGAGGGAGGAGACTTGGAGGAGGCTTGACAGGCCTCATCCCTCGCTGCGGCTCCGGGAGGTGCTGGAGGGCATCCGTGTATTCGCAGAGGAGTACGGGGGCGTGTTGCTCACGGAGACTATGCTCGTCAGGGGGCTGAACGACGCCCCCGGGGAGCTGGAGGCGGTGGCTGACTTCATAGCGTCCCTCGGCCCCGCGAGGGCCTACGTCGCCGTACCGACGAGGCCGCCGGCGGAGCCGTGGGTGGAGCCGGCTGGCGCGGAGGCTGTCACCGCGCTCCACGAGGCCCTGAGGGAGAGGGGTGTTGATGCGGAGCTCCTCACCCATAGCGAGCCCCCGCCCAGGCCGCCCCGCGCCGCTGGCCCCGGGGAGGCGCTGGAGTGGCTGGCCGCGGTGCTGAGCGTGCACCCCCATAGCAGGGAGGCTGTGGAGAGGCTCGCCGCCGAGATGGGGCTGGCGCCTGGGGAGGCTGTGAGGCTCCTCATGGAGAGGTATGGGGTCGAGGAGACCCGGTTCCGTGGGAGGGTGTTCCTGGTGAGGAGGCCGCTGCCCCGCCGCCTGGGCGGTAGAGGCGCCCCCTCCAGGTGAACCCCTTCCTCGCCGCCGCGAGGCCCCAGAGGGAGGCAGCCGCGCCCACGTGGCCCAGGGGTGCGAGGAGCGGCGTGTCCCGGTTCACCGCCGCCCCCGCGGCGTAGAGGCCCAGCTGTGCAGCCGCCGCCACCACCCAGGGGGCCAGCGCCGGGGACGATACTGGGGCCAGGGCTGCGAGCACCGGGGGCCCGAGCAGCACCACGGCTATCGCAGCCGTGAAGGCCGCCCACCTAGCCACTGTGGTTGAGGCTGCCTTGTCGGCTGCAAGCCTGGCTATGAGCATGGCGTAGCCGCGTAGGTCCTCGTAGCTCCACACCCATACCACGTCGCGGGCGTCGACCGGCACTATCTCGACACCGCTCCTCTTCGCGTGGGCCGCGAGATCCCGGTCCTCCACGAGGCTAGAGACAACCGAGGCGTGGCCGCCGAGGCCCTGGTAGGTCTCCCTGCGGATGGCCCAGCAGCAGCCATACATCCACGCCAGCTGGTCCCCGGGGTCGCGTACGCGGTTGAAGCCGTAGAAGCCGTGAGCCACGCCAGTCATGAAGGCCTCGGCGGCCCTGCAGAGGAGGCCGCGGCAAGCGAACCGGGGGACGAAGGCCGTTATCGCTCCCCGGGGCGTCCTAGAGGCCGCCTCCACGAGTACCCGGGGCTCCAGGGGCACGGTGTCGGCGTCGAGGAAGAGGAGCACCTCTCCCCTGGCTGCGGAGGCGCCGAGGCTGAGGGCGTAGGTCTTCGGCGCCCAGCCGGGCGGGGGCCCAGGGCTCCTCAGCAGCTTGACGCGGGGGTCGCGGCGGCTGTACTCCCCCACTATCCTGGGCGTCGCGTCGGTGCTGCCATCGTCAACCACTATGACTTCCAGGAGAGGGTCGCCGACGCTGAGCAGTCTCCCGAGAAGCACGCCTATGTTCCGCTCCTCGTTACGGGCCGCTACCACGACCGAGACCGGGGCCGGGTGGCTGCCGCATAGCCTCGGCTCCTCCAGGCTGGCAACGCTGGCTGCGAGGCCGCGGAGCCCCCGGAGCCAGAGACCGAGCACCAGGAGGCCCAGAGCCGCGGCCAGCAGGGAGGCCGCGAGCACGAGCAGGGTCAACGCCTCCACCCTCCTCTAGAGCCTGCGGTGGAGCCTGGCGGCAAGCACGGCGGCGAGCACGGAGGCCGCGAGGCCCAGGAGCCTGGCCGGGGTGAGGAAGACTGGGCCGCCGCGCGGCGCCGGGGGCGGTGCCGCGCCCACAACGCGGTAGACGAGGCTGTAGTGGAGGAGCTTGTTGAGGCCCCGTAGGGGCTCCACTAGGTGGTGCTCGGCGAGCAGCTGGACCGTGTTGGGGCTCACGCTGCTCATCCACGCGCGGTCGACCCAGAGGTAGTTCACGTGGAGCTCGAGGAGGAGCCTGTAGACCGACCTGTAGTCGAGGCTGTTCTTAACCAGGTAGTCCAGCCTCGCCGGACGCGGGTCCAGGCAGCCCTCCATGAAGCCGCTGAGGACCTGGTCCACGCTCGGCGCGAACACGTTGAGCCACTGGTTCCCGTGGAGCCTCGGACCATACATCGCGTAGACCCTCACCCGGTGCCCAGCCCTGGCCAGTGCCTCGAGGTACCTGGCTACGCGGTACTCGTCGCTCGCCAGGTAGCTGTAGTCGCGGGTCAGCAGCTTCCGGTACACTGGGTAGTAGTGGGCCGCGTAGAGCCCTATGAGGACGGCCAGCGCTGCTGCAAGGACTACCGCGCGGAGCCTCTTCCCCCGCACACTGAGCGACCGGGTGGCGTCGGCCGCGGAGGCTAGTAGGAGGAGGCTGAGTGGGGGGATGAGGCGGAGGCCCTGGCCGTAGAGGGCCGCGACTACAGCCACGGCTGCCGCAGCCCAGCCAGCGGCGCCCAGCCGCCTCGCGGCCGCCATGGCGGTGAGCGCTGCCGCCAGCAGGGTGAGCTGCGGCGCCGGGGCCCAGGTGGGTGGGAAGACCCTGGCGCCGAGGAGCACTGTGCGCAGCTTCTCCGATGGCGAGGCGCCTACGCGGAGGTAGTGGCCCAGGCCCCAGGGGGCGAGGGCTGGGACGAGCCACCAGGAGGAGACGGCTGCCGCTACGAGGAGCCATAGGGCTAGGAGCCGTAGCTGGTACCCGGCTGCCTCGGGCACGGGGCCCCGGAGGGTCTCGGCCAGCCTGTAGGCCGCTGTGGCCGTGGCTGCCGCCGCGAGCCACACAGCCGAGATGAGGCTCGAGAGGAGGGCAAGCGCTGCCAGCGCCGCGGAGGCGGCGACATCCCTCACGCCTCCCCCGCGTAGGCCTCGGTCCAGGAGGGCGAGGGAGGCGAGTGCCAGGCCGTCGCCGAGTATCCTCGTGTACTCCCAGTAGACGGCTATCGTTGAGACCCAGGGGTTGAGGCTGAGCAGGCCCGCCAGGAGGAGGAGGGAGGCCAGGGGTGAGCCGCCCAGCTCCCTGCCGGCAAGCGAGGCTCCCAGGGCTAGCACGGAGAGAGCGACCGCCATTGCTAGCCCGGTGGCTGCCGCGGCTGAGCCTGCTGCGCGGAGCACTGCGAGGAGGAGGACGTTGCCCAGGGGAGGGTAGAAGCGGAGCAGGTCCTGGAAGCCGCAGCACCAGTGGCTCGTCCACCACCCGGTCTCGTTCATCAGCACCGCGGTCTCCAGGTAGTAGCCTATCGTCGCACTATGGAATACTCCGAGGCGGTAGCTGGGAAGCCCGGAGCCCAGCACCGGCGGCAAGCTAATTGCCAGCGAGAGAGCCGCGGCGGTGACCGCCGCCGCTATTGCTGCAGCTCTCCGCATATGCGGCGCGCCACCTCCAGGTTCTCCGAGACGAGGCGGTAGAGCTGCTCCACGCCGCGAGTGCTCGCCCGGAGCCTCCTGGCAGCCTCCTCCGGGCCGGCGCCGCGGGACGCGTAGTCAACCAGGACGCATAGCCCGCGGGGGTCGCGGCCGACGAGGGCCTGGAGCAGGGCCTCGACGCCGCTGCTGCTCGGCCGGTATATGAGGAGGTACCTCTTGTACCTCAGCGTCGCGAGCAAACCCAGCCTCTCAAGCACCGAGACGTGCCACGCAACTGTAGCCTTTGAGACTCCTAGGAGCCTCCAGAGCTCATTGAAGTAGAGCGCGCCGCGCTGCTCCACCGCCTCGTAGATGCGTCTCCGGAGAGAATGACTGAGGGCCTCGTCCCTCCGGACGCGTATCCTTAGAGCCTCAGGGGGCACGGGCTTCCCGTCCCTGGAGGCGTCGCTGCTTCTCCCCTCGCCGCCGTGGCCCCGCATGCTCTGAGCGGCCGCCGCCAGCGCCGCGAGCACTGCGGCGGCGATTGCCGCGTCTCTTGCCGCTGCACCGCCTCCGGCGGGGAGCCGTTCCGCGAGAACGGCTGCGGCCCCGTAGGCCTCGAGGTAGGCCTTCGACCCCGTGTCGGCGTAGGCCCAGACAGCGTTGTACGGGATCAGGACTAGCCAGCCCCTGCCGAGCCTCGCCACGTAGGCTGTGCCGCCTCCGGGGAGCCTGGCCTGCCTCGCCCAGGCCGGCTTGGGGAGGCAGCCGTACTTCGCGTAGTTGTAGCCCCTGGGCGCCTCCGTGCAGGCAGTGTGCTGCACTGGGGGCAGGGGGAGCCCGATGCGGCGCATGCTGAGGTTTAGGAGCACTGCGCCGTTGAGGCCCGCGACTACCCTGCCGCCGCCGAGTATGTAGGCGAGGAGCTTCGCAGACGCGGCCTCGGCGATGGGTATGCCGCCGGGCCCCCAGTTGGGGTCGGGGAGGGCCACGAGCCCCGCGTCTATGCCCGGGGCGCCGGCTATCCAGGACAGGTTGACGAGGGGGCCGTCGGGGAGGGCTCCGTGGGAGACGAGGGCGGCTATGAAGCCGGCGTCGTAGCTATCGGTTGCGACGTAGAGTACTCCCCCGCGGTGCGCCGCGAGTGCCAGGGGGGCCGTGGCTAGCAGCGCGAGCAGCGCAGCGCCGGCAACTGGCCTCGCCGAGGGCATCGCTGCCTCACCCCTTCAGCCTGTTCACAACCCTCTCAATGTCTATAGAGAAGTGCTTGGAGCCCCCGAGGCTCCTGTAGAGCCAGTCAACCCAGAGGACCGCGTAGAGTACGAGGAAGAACGTTGAGCCCACGTAGTCGTGGAAGAGCCTCATAGCCTCGGGCCCGTCCGCTGCACCTATCGCCGCAGCTGTGAACACCCTGACGACGTTCGCGGCAAGCACTATCGGCGCGTAGACCGCTGCCGCGCTCAGCCTCTGCCTCCACCCTATGCCGGGCAGCACAGCGGCGCTCACAGCGAAGGCCGTGGCGGCGTATATGCCGCTGCAGGCCGGGGTCAGCTCAATCGTCACCACGTGGCGGCCACCGTAGACAAGGAGCGTGTCATAGCCTGCAGCGAGGGCATGGAGCCCCGAGGCCTCCACTAGGAGGGAGACGAGGCCCAGCTCCATCCTGGTGAGGAGCAGGCCCAGCGTACTGTCTTCGAGCACATGCACCGCTATGGTTACGGCTGTGAAGGCCAGCACAAGGTCTAGGTACCAGTGCCGCAGAGGCCCCCTAGGCCTCGCCGTAGAGGTGCTCATAGCGACCCCTCTTCGGCGTAACCACCCAGCCCCTCCCCTTGCCGAGGAGGACGCGGAGCGTCCCCTGGGCGTGGACGAGGCCACTAAGATATATCATGGGTAGAATGAACACGCCAGTGGCCACGAGCCTTCTCCAGGAGTAGCCCTCCCCTATGCCCCCCGCAAGCACGACCGCGGCAATCGCTATCAGCCAGACGTAGGTGCCGAGCAGCCAGTGGAGAGGCATAGCCATGCCCGTGAGGAGGCGGTAGGCGATGGGGGCGAGGACGCTGAGGTAGACCCAGAGTCCCTGGGTGAAGAAGAGGCCCTGGAGCAGGTACCCCGTCTTCGCCGCGGCACTCATGCCCCTGGAGAGGAGCACCGAGGGGAGCGTCTCCAGGGTCTCGGCGAGCGTGCCGCTGCTCCAGCGGAGCTGCTGCCTCCAGTAGGCGTGCAGGCTCCTGGGCACGCTGCCATCAGCGTAGGCCCAGTGGACGGCGACCACGCGGAGCCCCCCACCGGTATCGAGCGCGCGGTCGATGGTCCACCGGAAGTCCTCGCTGATGCTTCCCTCGCGGAACGGGGTCTCGATGACGGAGGAGACGCGGATGAGGCCGACGGAGCCCGTGAATATGGGGAACATGTCTAGGTGCATGCGGCCCGCGAGGAAGACCGCTGCACCCGCTGTCCCGGCGCGGTAGAGTGCGCCGAAGAGGTCGCCGCTCCCCTTCACGTGGCGCTGGTGCCCCTGGACTATGT
>JALUFI010000189.1 GCA_027043685.1 Pyrodictiaceae archaeon | reverse complement strand
GTCCGTGTCGAGGACTGTGCTAGGCCTGGGGGCGAGGTGCTCGTTGTCGCTGAGAACGGGAGGCCGGTGGCGCTCGGAGTTGTTGCGCAGGGTTTCCGTGAGGCGCTGAGGGCTGGCCGGGGCCTCGTGGTTGAGACCGTGGAGCCCCTTTACCGTGTGCCGAGCCTCCGGTCGACGAGGTGGTGGCGCAGCGGCATGATATATGAGCAGAGCGTGTCCTCGATGACTGTGGCCAGGGTTCTCGGGGCGAGGCCGGGGAGCACGGTTGTCGACATGTGTGCGGCGCCTGGCGGGAAGACGGGCCACGTCTACGAGCTGCTCGGGGGCCGTGGACGCGTGATCGCGATTGACCATTCTCGGAGGAAGGTGGAGAGGCTCAGGGAGGAGATGAGGAGGCTGGGGCACCACGTGGAGGTGCTGCAGATGGATGCACGCCGCGCCCCCGACGTGCTGGGGGAGGGCGTGGCTGACTACGTTATACTCGACCCGCCGTGCAGCTCCCTCGGCGTTATACCCAAGGTGTTTGACCGTAAGAGGCTCGGCGACATCGCTAACTCTGCTAGGTACCAGCGGGGCTTCATCCGCGCCGCGTGGAGGCTGCTGAAGCCCGGCGGAGTGATGGTTTACTCCACCTGCACAATGACTGTGGCCGAGAACGAGGAGAACGTCGAGTACGCGGTTGGCCTGGGGTTCCGTGTGACAGGGCAGTGGCCGAGGAGGTGGAGCCGGGGCCTTGGGCCCCATGGCTGGGCGCTGCAGCGCGTGCACCCGCACGTCCACGGCGCTACGGGGTACTTCGTGGCCCGCCTCGTCAAGCCCTCCTCCTAGCCCGTCTGCGGCGGCGGGGGTAGCGGCGCAGCGGGGTGCCGCAGCGGGGGCAGATGCGCTCCTCGGGGCTCCTGGCGGTGTAGCCGCAGGCGGGGCACCTGGCCACGTATTCCTCGAGTCTGGTTATGCCCCGTGTCCTCAGGGGCTGGAACCGGATGCCCATTAGGCCGAGGAGGTCCTGGAGCGCGTAGTCATCCGTGACGACTGTCACGTCGCTGCCCTCCCGGGTGAGTTCTAGCGCCAGCGCGGCGACCGAGACATCAGTCTCTGAGAGCGCGACCGCGAGGCCGTGGCGGTGCGCCCTCCTCCGCGCCTCCTCGACGCTGCCGGGCCGGGGATCCCGGACTATGAGCCTGCCTAGCTGGAGGGCCAGCTCCGCCCCCTCCCTGCTCGCCTCGTCCCGCGCCTCAGCGACCACGAGGCTCGTCGTGTAGGCCTTGACGGGGGTGTAGAGGAGCCAGCGGGCTATCAGGGCGGTGGTGTCTAGCACGTATACCTTAGCCATGGCAGCCTCATCCGCCCCGGGGGCTCGCGGTACCGTGCTATCCTGGCCGGTGGTGCACGGAGACGGGCCCGGATAAGGGCTCCCTGGTACAGCATCCTCTCCTGCACCCCGTCAAGTATCAGCTTCACGGGCCTCGTAGTCCTCTCCACCATCACCTTGACCTCGACGCCGCCCGGCGCCACGAGGGGCCCCGGCCTCCTGTCAACGGGGTTGACGGGCACCAGGGCCACCGCGTCGAGCCCGGGGTGGAGCACGGGGCCGCCGGCGCTGTAGCAGTAGGCGGAGGAGCCCGCGGGGGTGGCCACTATGAGGCCGTCGCCCTCCAGGCCCCGGTAAGCCACCTCCTCGCCCACCAGTACCCGGAGCCCCGCGACCTTGGAGCCCAGGGCGAGCACGGCTGCCTCGTTGAGCGCGTAGCCGCGGTACCCCTGGGTCTCGACCACGAGGCGCCTCAGCTCCTCCACCCGGTACCTCCCCTCAACGAGGTCCTCGAGCAGCCTGATAGACTCCTCCGGCTCTATGTCCTCGAAGAGGAACGCCCTGCGCCCCAGCCTCACAAGGTGCAGCACCGGGGTCTTGTCGCCGAGGAGCTGGAGGAGGCGGAGGAGGGTCCCGTCCCCGCCTATCACCACGACCGCGTCCACGGGCTCGTCGCTGAAGCGGAGGTCCACCTGGGGGCCGTGGAGGAGCCCGGCTATCGAGGCCTCGTAGAGGGGCTCCGCCCCCAGCTCCAGGAGGCGGCGGTAAGCCTCTCTAGCCAGCTCCAGGGCCTCCCTGCGGTCGGGCCTGGCGTAGATGGCGACGCGGAGCGGCATAGCGGGCTCCTCCACTCAGCCGTGTACAGCTGTGCTCGTGGCCCCCAGGTGCGGCGAGGAGGCCCGCCAGCTTCTAAGAAGCCTATGCCCCGGCAAGGCGGGGAGGCTCCGGCCCCTCCGCGGAGTGGCTCCACTGAGGAGGCCCCTGCCGCTCTTCGCCTCCCCCTGCGGCGAGGAGGCGGCGAGGGAGGCTGCCTCGAGGCTCCCCCTGGGCTGCGCCGCTGAGCTGCTAGTCGTCGCCTGCGAGGCGCCGCAGCGGGAGAGGCCCCCGGTCTCCTACGTCCTCGTCGGCCCAGTCGCCGTGGTCTCGCTGGACGAGAGGCTCCGGGGACGCGAGAGGGAGGTGGCTGAGCAGCTCCTGCGCAGCGTCCCGGGGATAGTGGCTGTCTACGGCAAGGAGGAGACCGTGGGCGAGTACAGGGTTCAGAGGCTACGCCTCCTCGCGGGCAAGCCGGTCGAGGAAGTGGTCTACGTGGAGCACGGGCTCCGCATACCCGTGAGGCTCGGCAAGGTCTATGTTAATCCACGGCTCGCGACCGAGCACCGCCGAGTAGCGGAGATGATACAGCCCGGTGAACGCGTCCTCGACATGTTCAGCGGCGTCGGCGGCTTCTCCCTGGCGGCCTCCGCGACGGGCAAGCCGAGCCTCGTCGTAGCCAACGATGCTAACCCCTACGCGGTGGAGGCACTGGTCAAGGCTATAGAGATGAATAAGCGGAGGCTCCGCTCACCCATAGTGGCGTTGATGGCCGACGCATCTAGGCTCCCGGAGCTGCTTCAGCCGGTCTTCACAAGGATAATCATGAACCTACCCCACTCCGCGAAACAGTTCCTCCCCACGGCCCTCCGGCTCTGCAGCCCCGGGCAGCGCTGCACCATCCACCTCTACACCGTCGCCCACAGCCCCGAGGAAGCCCTAGCCGGCCTCCCCACGGGCCTCCGCGTCACCGGAGTCACCCGCGTCCTCGACTACGCCCCCAGGAAGTACATCTACCGCGTCGACCTCGTCGCCGAGCCCGGCAAGGGTGACGCGGAGGACAAAGCACCTAGTGAAGGACGACGATAGTAGCCTCCTCAGCCCACCCGGCAGCTCAGCCGCCGAGGCAGAGGCCCGTATCATCAGCGAGTTCCTCCTCTCCCCCGACCTGCGGACAATCATCCTGCCCCCAGACGGCCTGGGCAGAGACCACCCATACACCCTCGCGGTAGCCACATAGGGCTCCTCCAAGCTAAACGCGGCGATGAACAACACGCCGGGCCCCTCGGCCGAGCAGCCCCCGCCGCCCCGGCAGGAGACGCACGCCACGCAGTCCCCCCGGGGCGTGAGCCGCTCACCAGCCTCAAGCTCGAAGGTGGTGCGGTGGGCGAGCTGCACATTCGGGTGCCCACGGCACCGGAGCAGCTCAACACAGACCCCAGCCTCGCCAGGCAACTCCCCGGCGGCCCTCCACTCGGCTCCACCGGGGCGGCGGGGGAGCCTCAAAGACCGCTAGCCGCAGCCACAGCTATCCAGGCGGGGAACCGGGGAATGGACTTCAGGGAGCAGCGCCGCAGACTGGTCGAGAAGCTGATACGCGAGGGCTACATACGCAGCGACCGCGTAGCCAAGGCGATGCTCCGCGTGCCCCGCGAGCTATTCGTTCCAGAGGAGCTGCGGCACCTAGCCTACGAGGACACGCCCCTACCCATAGGCCACGGGCAGACGATAAGCGCGCCCCACATGGTGGCCCTGATGACTGAGCTGGCGGACCTCCGGCCCGGCATGAGGGTCCTCGAGGTGGGCACCGGCTCGGGGTACCACGCGGCGGTCCTGGCCGAGGTGGTGGCGCCCAGCGACGAGCCGCGGGAGAAGTGGGGCAAGGTGTACACGATTGAGCGGATACCGGAGCTTGCTCGCCGCGCGGTGGAGAACCTGCGGCGCGCAGGCTACCTGGACCGCGTCAAGGTGGTTGTGGGCGACGGCTCCAAGGGGTACCCGGAGGCGGCGCCCTACGACAGGATAGTTGTGACGGCGGCCGCGCCCGACATACCACCGCCCCTCGTGGAGCAGTTGAAGCCCGGCGGCAAGATGGTCATCCCGCTGGGCACGAGGTACTACCAGACACTCTACGTCGTCGAGAAGACTAGGGACGGCAAGATAAAAGCCAGGCCAGTAACCCCCTGCCTCTTCGTGCCACTAATAGGGGAGTACGGCTGGAGCGAGGACAGCTACTAGCCCCGGCGCAGCCACGCATCCAGCCCCAGCTGCCTGCCCCGGAAGAACTCATTGTACGCCTTCTTCAGCCTCTCAAGCGCGTTCCTCACACGCTCCGGGCTAAAGTCATGCTCCTCCACGAGTATCTCATACACCCTCTTCTCGTCCGGCGGCCTCCACTCAAGCCGATAGTCATCGGTCACCGGCGGGTTGAGGAAGTACTCGAATATCTTCAGGGGGTCGACGCCGGGCGGGAACTCGTGCCTCGGCAGGCTCTCCAGGAGCTTCCTCGGGTCACGGTAGCTCTTAACCATCTTGAGCGCGGTCTTAGGGCCAACATTCCTCACCCCGTCGGGGTTGTAGTCGGTGCCAACCAGTATACCGATGGCTATCAACTGCTCACGCGTAATACCGAGCGCCTTAAGCAGCTTATCAAGCTCAATGAGCTCCGGCTTGACCTCGACGTAGACGTTCTTCCTGGGCAGCTTCCTCCGCCCAGTGATGGTGAGGTTGCGGACCAGCCTCGGGGACCCGAAGAGGAGGGAATCGTAGTCCTGGCTCGCGGCCGCCCACGCATCACCCTTCCTCGCCATGTAGGCTGCCTGCGCCTCGCCCTCGGCCGGGGCCTGGACATAGGGTATGCCCATCGCCTCCAGCAGCCTCTTAGCCTCAGCAACCATGTCGTCGGTGAGCCTGGCGCTCATCTGGGCATAGCGCCTAGCCTCCTCCAAGTCACCCCGCTTAACCGCTTCCTCGTACTTCTTCGCAGCCTCCTCCTTGACGCGGCGCCTCCTCTCTATCTCAAGCCTCTTCATCTCCGGCGGCTTCCCGTCAAACACGTAGACAACCTTAATCCCGTGCTCCGCGAGGTTTATCGTACGGTAGAAGAGGCCGCTCAAGTGGCTAGTGACGCGGCCCTTGCTGTCCATGAGCGGGGTGCCGTCGGGCTGACGTATCGCGGCAAGGAACTGGTAAAGCGCGTTATAGGCATCAATAGCCACAACCTTGAACCGTAGATGGTCAAGGTCTATGGTCTGCACGGCCTCCGGAGGAATAATCTCCTTAATGTTAACGCCCACGCCGCTCCCCCACAGAGGAGGAGAGGGAGACAACAAGGGCCTCGTGATAAAGAAAGCCCCCAACCCCCCGGGAAAGGAGGGAGGAAGAGGGGCTAGGCGCTGCGCAGCAACTCAACATTCCGAAGATTCTCCTTTAACACACTAACATAGACCACGCCCTGCATCTCAAGCTTCATGAGCTCCCGGAGGAACTCCGCAAACGTTATGTCATACTTAGACCTCAGGGCCTTGTAGAGGTCAATGTCCTTCGCGCTCCCGCCGCGCCGCTCAAGCTCCTCAACGATAGCGTAGTAGAGCGGCAGATTCCTCCAAGTATCGAACTGCGGCATAACTCATCACCACGGCCAGGCAATGCAGCCACTGTCCCCGATTGCCTCGGAGGGGACCCCACGGGGCCCGGGGAGGGACCCCATTGGGGAGGCGCACTGTCCCCCTGGCGGGCGCGCATCAAGGGGTGAGGAGCCTGGGGCTCCGTGGAGCCTCCTGCGCCGCCTCCCCGGAGAGCGCTAAAACCCTGCATCCGGGAAGGGGTTATGTGAATAGTGTCGGCTTTGCCTGCACTAGTTTGCTTCCGGGGAGCTGCTGCCTGGCCTTGTTCAGCCACTCCTCGTAGAACTTCACCATGTCCTGCGTTATGCTTGGCTTGACTATCTCCAGTGCCTTCATGAAGTGCCTCATGTGGACCCTGGTGGCGTTCACGTCCTCGCGTAGAGCAAGCATCGCTGCCTCTCGCACCAGTGCCGCTAGGTCTGCGCCGCTGTAGCCCTCGGTCCTTATCGCGAGCAGCTCTAGGTCCACATCGTCTGCTAGCGGCATGTTCCTGGTGTGTATCCTGAGTATCTCTAGCCGTGCCTTCTTGTCCGGCGGCGGCACGTATACCACCTTGTCGAAGCGGCCGGGCCGCAGCAGCGCCGGGTCAAGGATGTCCGGCCTGTTCGTCGCAGCTATCACCACTACGTTGCTAAGCGGTACTATGCCGTCCATCTCGGCTAGTAGCTGGTTAACTATGCGGTATGTGACGCCGCTGGTGTCGAAGAAGCCCCTGGTCTGCGCTATCGCGTCAATCTCGTCGAAGAAGATTATTGCTGGCGCGTGCTGCCTTGCCTTCCGGAATATCTCGCGTATCATTTTCTCGCTTTCTCCTACCCATTTGCTCAGCACCTCTGGGCCCCTAACGGCGATGAAGTTGGCGCCGCTCTCCGTTGCAGCCGCCTTCGCGAGAAGCGTCTTACCCGTGCCAGGCGGGCCGAAGAGCAGGATACCCTTGGGGGGCGTTATGCCTAGGCGGCGGAACATGTCGGGGTTCTTGAGGGGCCACTCGACGGCCTCGCGCAGCTGCTGCTTAACATCATCAAGCCCACCAATATCCTCCCAGCGGACCTCCGGGACCTCAATGTATATCTCCCTCAAGCCGCTGGGCACTATGTCGCGGAGCGCGGCCATGAAGTCCTCCATCCTTATCTCCATCTCCTCCAGTATCTCCGGCGGTATCCTGTCCTGCGAGAGGTCTATCCTCGGCAGGTAGCGGCGCAGAGCGTTCATCGCCGCCTCGCGGACCAGGGCTGCTAGGTCGGCGCCGGTGTAGCCGCGGGTCAGCTCGGCGAGTCTCTCAAGATCAACGTCCTCTGCGAGGGGCATGTTCCTGGTGTGTATCTGGAGTATCTCGAGCCTGCCCTGCTTGTCCGGGAGCGGTATCTCTATCTCGCGGTCGAAGCGGCCAGGCCTCCTCAGCGCAGGGTCGAGGGCGTTCGGCCTATTCGTCGCAGCTATGACTATGACGTCGCCCCGGCTCTCCAGGCCATCCATTAGCGCCAGCAGCTGTGCCACTACGCGGCGCTCAACCTCGCCGACAACCTCGTCGCGCTTCGGGGCTATCGCGTCAATCTCGTCTATGAAGATTATCGCTGGTGCGTTCTTCTTAGCCTCCTCGAATATCTCGCGGAGCCTCTGCTCGGACTCGCCATAGTACTTGCTCATTATCTCGGGGCCGTTGATGGCTATGAAGTAGGCGTTGGTCTCATTAGCTATAGCCTTCGCCAGCAGCGTCTTGCCGACACCGGGCGGCCCGTAGAGAAGCACGCCCTTAGGCGGCTCAATGCCGAGCCTCTTGAACACCTCGGGGTGCTTCAGCGGAAGCTCTATCAGCTCCCTCACCTTCTGAATAATGTCCCGCATCCCGCCAATGTCCTCGTAGGTCACCCTGGGTATCCTGCCCTGCTCGATAGGCTTCTCAAGCAGTATGATGTTGGTCTCGGGCTTGACTATGACGACGTCGTGGGGCTTAGTCTGGACAACGACGAATGGTATGGACTGGTTGAGCACGGGTATGAGTACAGTGTCTCCCTCAACCAGGGGCCTGTCGTTGAGCTTCTTCTTGACGTAGTTCACGAAGCCAGAGTCTATCGTTATCGAGAAGTTCGCGGGCGCCAGCTTCACGAGGCTCGCAACCTTGGGCTCAGCCTTCCTAACGATAACCTTGTCCCCTATGCCTACGCCTGCGTTCTTCCGGATCAAGCCATCCATGCGGATAATGTCCTGGCCCTTGTCCTCCGGATACCCGGGCCATGCTATCGCCGCGGTCTTCTTCCTACCCTCTATCTCGACCACGTCGCCGGGCTCGGCTCCAATCATGCGGAGGATATCGATGTCTATCCTGACCTTCCACTTGCCAACGTCCTTGTGCTTAGCCTCGGCGACCCTCAGTACGACCTCACGCCTCCTCTTGGACCCCGTGACCGCCATGGCTCACACTACGCCTCCAATACACTGTGTTCCCCCGCGGGGCCGCGCAGCCAGGCCGGGAAACATGTGCGCAGTCACGCGCCCCCGGAAGGGTAGTGTTACGTTCAGACTTCACCCAAATAACCAGTTGAACGCGTAGACGCGTTGACGCCTTATCTAGTCTTCCCCGAGAACAAGGGGAGAGCGCCGCCGGCAAGAAACAGAGGACGGGCCTAGTACTGGGAGAGCCTGTGCACAGCCTCTACCTCTATCTCCTCGATGCCCTCTATGCCCTGCAGCAGCTTCTCCAGCTCCGAGGTACCGCCCTCACTCTCCTCGGGTATTATGAAGTAGAGCTTGAGCGCGTTCAGTCCGAAGGCTATCGGCACCTTGTCGTGCCTCGCTATCTCGTAGCCCTCGGGGAGCTTCTCCTTGATCTTCTCAACCAGCTTGTCAAGATCTATGTCGGTGCTGGAGGGGTATACGGACACCACGACAAGAACCTTGGCCACCGGTACACACCTCCATGTGCCTCGCTTACTGTGGGGCTAGGGGCCCTCGAAGCCGCACTTCGGGCAGCGGTAGGTGACGCCCAGCTTCCTGCAGCTAGCACACCTCCATATCACTACCTCGCCGCAGTTGGGGCAGAGGAAGGCCACGCCCTTCTCCCAGGGCGTGATAGGCCTCCCACAGCTACTGCATATAGGAAGCTTGGTGACATCAACGATGCTCGGCTTCCTGGGAACCTCAAGCTCCAGCGCCACTATCGCCCACCCCGGGGGAGGCGGAGCCGCAGCCAGACTCCTAGTAATTATAGCTTCGCGCCTCGCCTCCCCCCGGAGGCGGCGAGGGGGCCGGGCAGGCCTTGGCCCAGGACGAGGAGTACAAGCAAGTCATAGTGATACGCACTGATATAAAGATGAGCAAGGGGAAGACCGCTGTCCAGGCAGCCCATGCGGCCGTGGAGGCCGTGCTCCTTATCATAGACTCTGGGCGCGTGGAGTGGCTCCGCTGGCTCCGCGAGTGGAGGAGAACCGGGCAGAAGAAGGTAGCTGTGAAGGTTGGCAGCGAGCAGGAGTTGGTAAATATCTACCAGGAGGCTCTCCGCCTAGGGCTCCCCGCCAGCCTCATAGCGGACGCGGGCCTCACCGAGCTGCCCCCGGGCACAAGGACAGCGGTAGCCGTCGGCCCGGCGCCTAGCCAGCTAGTGGACCGCGTCACCGGCCGCCTCAAGCTCCTCTAGCCCGGCCAGGGAACGGGGGGAGGCGCAGCGCCCCCATTGACCAGGCTCTGTTCCTCGAGCAGCGGCCTCGACCTACTCCTCGGCCTAAGGTACCGCGCCACCTGCGGCCCCCCAGTAGCGGAGCTAGCCGAGCCGAGGAGCAGGAGCTTCATCGTCGTCGAGGACTCCGAGCCGCCGCCCCTCATGGGGAGGGGTAGCACCTGCCTCTACATCCTCGTGAAGCGGGGCTCCTCAACCCCCGAGGCCGTGAAGAGGCTCACCCGCCTCCTAGGCGCCCGTGGCGCGGAGCCCCTGGGCCTCAAGGACGCGGACGCCACCACTGCCCAGCTGGTCTGCGTCCACGGCTGCCCCCAGGACGCGGCCCCCACGGTACGCGGCCCCGGTCTATGGGCGAGGCTCCTCGGCCGCAGCACCCGCGGCTGCCGCTCCGCCCTCCTCAGGGGGAACAAGTTCACGATAATCCTCCGCCCTCTCCCCGGCCACAGCGCCGGCGAGGTAGCCGAGAGGCTCAGGGAGGCCGCCTCCCGTCCCCTCCCCGCCTACTATGCCTACCAGCGCTTCGGCACCCGTAGGCCAAGCACGGGGCACGCAGCGGCAGCGGCGCTCCACGACCCCGTGGCAGCGGTGCTCCGGGAGACACTGGACTACCCCTACCCAGACGAGACCCCCGAGGCAATCCGCTGCAGGCTCGTACACTGGAGGAGCAGCAGCTGCCCCAGCAGCTTCTACGAGAAGGCCCTCGCCGAGCAAGCAGAGACCCTGGACACGAGGCTCAAGGGCTTCCTAGCCTCGATATACGCGTCAGCGCTCCAAGCAGCCCTATTCAACTGGTACCTCACACTGAGAATAGAGAAGGGCCACCCCCTCGAGGAGCCCGTACCCGGGGAGAGGAGGCTCCCCGGGTACGGGC
>JALUFI010000188.1 GCA_027043685.1 Pyrodictiaceae archaeon | reverse complement strand
ATACGTAGAGTACATAGCGGCCACCGTGTTCGGTGTGCCCAAGAGGAGGCTTGCACGCATACTAGGAAAGCCCGAAGAGGCCCACGCGAAGCAGAAGCGGAGCCAGGAGGCCAAGAAGCCGTAACCCGGCCCCGGCTCTACACACCCTCTCCACATTATCTCAGCCATGCCGGGACGGGCGGTGATGCGGCTTACAAGGGGCCCAGCCCCGGCGGCGGCGCCGCTGGGGCGATGGGCGGTGAACCCGCGGCTGAGCCCCCTTCAATAACCGAGGGCCTCCTAGTGCTTTCCGAGCCTCTTTATCTCCTCTATCAATGCTTCCACGGCGTTCATCAACGCCTCCTCGGGTATCGTGAGAGGCGGTGCAAGCCTCACCGTCGAGACCCCGGCGGATATGACTAAGTAGCCTTTCTTGAACATCCTGTTCAGCAGCTCGGCCACCTCCTTCCTGGCGGGCTCCTTGGTCTCGCGGCTCCTCACCAGCTCAACTCCTATCATGAGGCCCTTGCCGCGTACATCGCCTATCATGGGTGCCTCCTCGCTCTCCATGGCTTCGCGGAGCCTCTTCATGACCTTCTCGCCTAGCTTTGCGGCGCGGTCACAGAGCCTCCGTTCCTCCATGAACCTTATCGCCGCGAGCGCGGCCGCCGCCGAGACCGGGTTGCCGCCGAAGGTTGATGCATGGCCTCCCGGCTCGATCGTCATTACATTCTCTTTGCCCACGACTGCGCCGAGGGGTAGGCCACCTGCTATGGCCTTAGCCAGGGCGATGATGTCTGGTTCGACGCCCCAGTGCTGGACGGCGAATGTGCGCCCGGTGCGGCAGAACCCTGTCTGGACCTCGTCCGCTACTAGCACTATGCCGTGCTTCTCAGCTAGGCGCGCGAGGCGTGGGAGGAAGTTGTCGGGGGGCACTATGTAGCCTCCTTCGCCCTGTATAGGCTCCACTATGAATGCTGCTGTCTCGCTCGGGTCGAGCATCTTGCCGAAGACCCACTCCTCTATGTAGCCTATGACGGCGTCGCCGCACTCCTTTGGCTCTAGGTTGCCGAAGGGGCAGCGGTACGGGTAGGGGTAGGGTACGTGTACCACGCTGGGGAGCAGGGGGGAGAAGCCCCGGCGCTGAACGGGCTTGCTGGCTGTAAGGGAGACTGCTCCCATCGTCCTGCCGTGGAAGGCCCCGAGGAATGCGACCAGGTACTGCCGCCTCGTGGCGTACCTCGCTATTTTTATCGATGCCTCGACGGCCTCTGCGCCACTGTTGCCGAAGAACACTCTCCCGGGTCCACTGAAGGGCGCTATCTCGACTAGCTTCTCGGCCAACTTCACCGCTACCTCGTAGTAGAAGTCCGTGAGGCTGTAGTGCGTGAACATCTCGAGCTGCTTCTTAGCCGCCTCAACTACGTAGGGGTTTGTAGAGCCTACATTAAGTACCGCGAGGCCCGAGTTGAGGTCTATGTAGGCGTTCCCATCAACGTCGTAGACCACGTAGTCAACCGCCTTCTCGACGACAAGGGGGTACCAGCGCGAGAAACTCTGCATGAGGACACGGCGGTCGCGCTCAATTATCTCGCGGGCCCGGGGCCCCGGGGGCTCTACGCGTATAACTGGTTTCAGGGGGAGCGTACCGTGTGTGCTGCTCATCTCCTCCCTCGCCTCAATGCCAATGAGAGGGGCTGGGCCGCATTATAATTAATACCGAGGCGGCGTGGCGGCGGCCCTCGGGGAGCCAGTTACCGGGGGATGAGGCGCGTTGGCTGAGCAGCAGGCCAGGGTGTACACGGGCCTCGTCATAGGGTACAGGCTTGGCTCTAACACGCAGTACGAGCGCCAGGTACTCATAAGGGTTGACGGCGTCACGAGTAGCCGCGAGGCCTCCAGGCTGATCGGGTGGAGGGTTCTCTACCGCGACAGTAAGGGCAACGAGTACCGCGGCAAGATAGTGAGGGTTCACGGCGGCAAGGGCGTGGTTGTAGCGGTGTTTAAGCCGAATCTGCCTGGGCAGGCCAGGGGCGGCAACGTCTACATATACCCGAAGGGCGTTGAGCTAGTGTTTGAGGAGAAGAGGGCCTAGTGCTCAGGCTCTATGTCGACGTTTACGAGGTAGAGGGGCCTGGCGGGGGGCCTCCCATCGCCCAGCTTCTTTATATATGAGGCGAGTATGGAGGGTCTAAGCGTCTTCGCGTTTATCTCTTCTACAGGGACCCAGGCTATCTTCAAGTGCTCCTCCTTGGGCTTCACGGGGCCATTGGGGGGCTCGCATGTGAAGTAGAAGCCTATCTCGTGCACGAGGCCGTTGCGCCTACGATAGAACGACTCAACTATGAAGGATAGCATGGGGTCGCCTGGATCCTCTATGCCTAGTTCCTCGTAGAGCTCGCGGCGGAGCCCCTGGAGAATCGTCTCCTCGGGCCTGATGCGGCCCCCGGGGAGCCGGTAGAAATCACCATGCTTACTGACCTGGACAAGGATTTCCCCGTCGCGTATCATTATGCATCTGGCCGTGACCTTGAATATCATCCACGCCCCCAGGGGGCCGCGTAATGGATAGCCGCTCTAATACTCCACGCGTCCCACCCCGCCTAGGCGACTACCTCGGCCTCGTAGCGGGGGCCTAGGCGGCGGAGACGGGTAGAGAGCATCACAGCATCCTCGTAGCTATCCACAAGGGTCACAAGGATGCGCCCCGTGGTATCTATGTATGCTGCCTCGGCGCCAGCGCGGAGAGCCCTCCGGACCAGTGACTGGGCACGGCGGCCGGCGTAGCCGGCGTAGATCTCGCCTAGCCGGCGCAGCCCCTCGACGCCCTCGTCCAGGACCGCTGCGACCTCCTCCACTGGGCCGCCCCTAGCGTAGACCTCCTCATAGAGCCTAGCCGTGTCTACCGGCTTCTCTAGCCTCACAACGACAGCCCACATCCCCTGCAGGTCGCCCAGCGGAAACCTCTCCCCCGCCACCAGGGCCGAGCTACCGCTAAGAGACGCGGCAACGGCCTCCAAGGGCTTACCGGGCTCAAACACATCCGGAGCCGGGTCAAGCTTCACAGCATCCTCGCCCTCCAGATAGGCCGCCGCGGCCAGCTGCGCCAAGCCCTGCCCGAGGCCCGCAGTGGAGTAGTAGAGCCCCCGCCCCACAACCCTCACATCGACGTCGTCAACCGCTGCAACGCTGCCCATCCCACAAGCCTCGGCAACCACCGGAGCATCAAAGGCGACGGCGCCACCACTACCCGCCAGCCAGGGAGCGAAGCTAGCCGCCGCGTAGCCCTCGATGCTTATGCATCGGGACACACCCGTAACAGTCAACACTATGCCGGTATGCACCAGTCCTAGGCCTACTGTACCAGCCACTCCAGCGCCACCCATTCACGTAGTCTAGACCCGGGATGAGGGGCCTAGGTGCCCGGAGACGCAGTAACACTCCGAGCCCGGGACGAGCCAGGCCAAGAACACGGCGCCAGTACTCCCCTGACAGGCGGGACGGATTAGCCGCGGCACACGGTGGCGGGAGACACTGCTACGCGTTTCAGGAGTTGCCTATCAGGAGCGAGCCGCTCTGTAGCCCGTGTCACCCTGTAGGCTCCGGGCAGGCCGGGCCCCGGCGAGCCTCCTGTGCAGCCATCGGCTACGGAATTGCTTCACTAGCAGCCCCGGGGAGGCTCCGATATGCATGGGTGGCCTAGAGGCCTTGACGTACCCCCGGGCCCCGAGGGCCGAGGAGGCCCTGCAGCTAGCGAACCAGGTCATTCTCCCCCTCCTCCGGGGGGCCCGGGGCTATGTCCGCGTCTATGAAGCATATACTCGCATGCCTCACCGTGTAACGAGCCTAGCATCAAGCGGCGACAAGAGGATACACGTGCTAGTAGTGGATATACCCTTCTCCAGGCCCCTCGTAGTCGCTATCTACGCCTCGACCCAGAGGAGCAGACCCGTCTCCCCGAGCCAGCTGCGCCGCCGCCTCGCCAGGCTCGCGAGGCTCGTAGCGAAGCTACGCAACACGATAGGGAGCCAGGCAGACATAATCCCAGTCTACCTGTCCGCGACGAGGCTGACCCGGGGCGCGTACAGGGAGGCACTGAGGAGCCACGTCTACGTAGCGCTCTCACCCACGAAGGCGAGGCAATACCTCGCCTCCTACCTGAAGCGCAGGCTCCGCGCACTCCTCTCCAAGACCCGGGGGGCGCCACACGGGAGAGTAGCAGTACTCGCCTACGCCCTCAACTCACTAGCCACAGCCACTGATCCCGGCTCGCGGCAGGAAGGCGACAGCCTCGCGCGCAAGCTCCTCACAGCAGCACTAACAAAGCCAGAAACGCGATGAAAGCTAGGAAACAAGTTAAGCATTGATCACGTCATCCGGGCACACATACCCACAATAGATAACGTTGCGGAGTAATTCATCAAAACTAGGCAACCCCGGAGCAATGGAGGAGCCTCTCTTCACCCCTCTCACGTACTAGACCCTAGTAAGGTCCGGTTTCAACGGTACCCAGTCACCCCTTGCTCCCTGAACCCGCTTGCAACAATCCCTCATGACCCCGGTACCAGGGGTGCCTGGTTTCCCTCCACGCCGGGGCCGCTTCTCCCGCTAGCTGGGCGCTGCAGGAAGGGAGGAAAGCCCTCCTAGGAGCCTTGGTTGCGGAGGCCCCTCTCTCCGGGCCTGGGTCCTGTTTTGCTGCATGGTATTCTCTCCGAACCCACCCGGTTCTTCGCCTGTGCAGCATCAGGCTGGACGAGTCATCGCCTTACCTACATGTTTATTCTCGTACCTGCATCAGCTTGCTCCTGAACAAGTTTCGCCTCGAGGGGACACAGGTATAGGGTGCGTGAACCTGTGGAATTACGTAACCGTGTGCCTGTCTGTACTCGTTTCAGGTGCCGTAATGTATCCGGGCCGCCTGGCGCCGGTCATCGCCTGAAGCCTCGGAATTGCTCGAAGCTAGTATCTAGACAATAGGGCCTCTTCTGTTAGCTAGCTAGGAAACTGAGCGTACTTCTTCTCCCGCAGCTGCTTTCTCTTGTAGTTTTCTAATGTATGTTTTCTATAAAATGTACTCTTATTCGCAGAAGGGCGTTGCTGTGCTATTGGTCTCCGGCACCGTGGCCGAGTCCGGGGTCTAGGTCTAGGATCTGGGGAGAGGCGGCCTCGCGTAGGTCAGGCCGTGCCTCGGCTGCATATCTGCTCGGCTTCCCTGAGCGCTTCTCCCGCGACCCTCTGCAGGGCCCTACGCTCATCCTCTGATGCATTGGAGAGCGAGCTCAGCATCGAGCATAGTATCTCGTCGACCTCTCGCCAGCCCTGGCGGTGATAACGTAGGGCCTGGAGCAGCGTGGAGAGCTGCTCAGCTAGCTTGGCTACACGCGCCTCGCGGCTCGACTGCTCTATATACTCGCGTATCAGGCTGAAGACTATGCTGTCTTCGCCGAACTCCTTAGCTGCCACGCGTAGCTCGATATCCTCTTTGAGCTTCTTGCCTATCTCGTCCGTTGCGCGTTTAACCAGATCCCCTATGAAGGCCTCGCCCAGGTCGTGGACGGCAGCGATGGCGGCTGAGCGGTATGGGTCAGCGCCTAGCTCCCCGGCTATAGCCAGAGCAAGTACAGCGGCCTCCGCGCTATGCGCCGCAATAGTCTCAGCTATCGCGGCCGGCACGCCCCGCAAGAGCCACCCGGTTCTAGGCGTGTTCTTCACAGCCATGAGTGCCTGGAGCAAGCCACTGCAGCCCTCACCCGGCATGGCCTAGACCCCTCCTCTCCGGCGAGTAGACCAGGGAGCGCTGCTCCTTCAGGCTCTCAGCCCCTCTAATCAGGCGTCCCCCTGTCCCCTGGGGAGCCGGGAGAAGGGGAGGGAGGAGTGGTATGGCTGGCTTGAAGGCCGGGAGACCCGGGGTCATCGAAGCCCTTGGCCGCGGCTCCGCGGCTCTCCATCCCCGGGCGTCGCGGGTCCCAGGGGGAACCGGAGCGGCGACCCCTAGGTAATAAAACGCCTGGGCAGCACTGTGGCGGCTCCGTGTAGGGGGATGGTGAGGCTCCCCGGCTGAGCGCCCCGGGACGGTGATGTATCGGATTTCGGCCGACCCCCGCCTATGCTATGTAGATGCCCTCGTCTAGCTTCTCTGCTCCCTCGGGGGGCTCGGCCGCAACTACTTCTATCTTGTGCATGTCCGCTAGGTCCCTGGTATAGGGCTCTAGTTCTCTCGGTATGTAGAGCTTCTTGCCGGGGACGGGCTCTGATAACTTGATGTTGTTCCTCTTCTTCCACGCCCATACGGCGCTGTTTATCCTCATTATGGCCTCCGCGTGCTCGGGGCGGCCTTCCCGGCTCCACTCCTCGACAGGCTCGGGGAACCTCTGGCGGTGCACGCTCGTGCCGTAGAGCCTCCTGTAGAGAGCGTCTGTTATGAATGGTAGGATGGGTGCCAGCATCCGGAGTATGTTGTCTAGTATCGTGTGGAGCGTGTACCATGCCCCCTTCTGTTCCTCCTCGCTGTATTCTCCCTGGCGGTTGTAGGCCCGGTTCTTAACGAGCTCTATGTAGTGGGCGGCGAACACGTTCCATGTGAAGTTGTAGAGCTCGTTGACGGGGTCGTGGACGTCTAGGTCCTCGCCGTACGCCTTGTCAACCCTCTCTATGACCTTGTTGAGCAGTGCTAGGAACGCGTAGTCTATGGGGCGGAGCCTGTAGCCCTCGCTGGGCCTCGGGAACGAGGATACGAAGCGGGCTATGTTCCATAGCTTCGTGAGGAAGAGCTTACCCGTCTTCAGGACTTGCTCGCTGAACCGGTAGTCGTCCCCCAGCCTAGCGGCAGCTGCCGCCCAGAACCTGAAGGGCTCGGCTCCATACGTCTCTATGTAGGGCTCTGGGTCTATCACGTTGCCGAGGCTCTTGTGCATCGCCCTGCCGCGCGGGTCTAGGCCCATCCCGGTTACCCTTACCCAGCGGAATGCAGGCTTACCGAGCAGCTGGTAGACGCGGAGCAGTGTGAAGTAGAGCCATGTCCTTATGATGTCGTAGCCCTGGGGCCTCAGTGTATAGGGCAGCTCCTCGTCCCGGGGGAAGACGCGCTCGAAGAGCCTCATGTTGTACATGTAGCCGCTGGCGTATAGCACGCTTATGCTTGAGTCGAACCATGTGTCGAAGACGCGTTTCTCGCCCTCCAGCTCCTCCCTGGGGGCCCCGCAGACGGGGCAGCGGTCCCAGGGCGGCTCCTCGAGCCATGGCCGGTAGTAGCGGCCGGGCTCGGGGACGAGCTTCGCTCCGCAGCGGCGGCAGTGCCAGAGGGGTATCTCGGTGCCGTAGAACCTTGTCCTCGAGATGGGCCAGTCCATGCGCAGGTTCTCTATCCAGTCTATGAGCTTCCTGCGGTGCTTCTCGGGCTTGAACTTTATCTTCCTTGATACCGCGAGTAGCTTGTCCTTGTACTCAAGCTGCTTGAGGAAGTATTCGCGGACATGTATTATCTCCACGGGGGTCTTGCAGCGCCAGCATATCGGCACGTTGTGTTTTATCCGCTCCTTCTTGGCTATAAGGCCCTCCTCCTCGAGCCTCTTCACTATTACCTCTCGGGCCTTCCTTATCGGGAGGCCTGCGAGGAACCCCGCCTTCTCGTTCATAGTGCCGTCCGGGTTCACTATTATCTTGGGCTTGAGGCCTAGCTCGTTTATTATCATGACGTCTGTCCAGTCGCCGTAGCTGCTTATCATGACGAGGCCAGTACCGTACTCGGGCTTCGCTGCCGGGTGCTCATAGATGGGTACCTCGTAGCCGTAGAGGGGCACTATTGCGTGCTTGTCCCTGAGGTGCTTATAGCGCTCATCGTTGGGATTGTATATGACCGCCCTGGCGGCTCCTATGAGCTCGGGCCTCGTCGTCGCTATCACTATTTCTTCGCCGGTTTCCTTGACGCGCCACTTGACGTAGTAGAGGTAGCCCTCCTCCTCGCGGTACTCTATCTCTGCCTCGCTCAGGCTTGTGCGGCACCTGGGGCACCAGGTCACTGGCTTCTCGGCCTCGTAGATGAGGCCGCGTCGCCAGAGCTCTATGAACGTGGCCTGGGTGAGTGTGCGGTAGCGTGGGCTGTCCGTTCCATCCCTTATGTATGTGAAGCTGCAGCCCAGCCTGGTCCATATCTTCACGAGCTCTGCTTCAACCTTGTCGAGTTCCTGTTTGCATAGCTCTAGGAACTTCTTGCGGCCCTCGGGTGTCGAGGCCATCTCGTGGGCCGATATTCCGTACTTCTTCTCGACAGCTACCTCCACTGGCAGGCCGTTGCGGTCGGCGTACCATGGGACGAAGACGTTCCAGCCCTTCATGCGGAAGTACCTAGCTATCATGTCTATCTGGGCGTAGTGCGCCGCGCCCCCCACGTGCCACTTGCCGCTGGGGTACGGCGGCGGTGTGTCTATGACGAGTATTGGGCCTGGCCGCTCGGGGTCGAAGCGGTATAGGTCTGGCTCCTTCTTCCACGTCTCGAGGATCTCTTTCTCTATCTCCTTGCTCCATCGTTTCTCAGTTATTCTCGGCTTCAGCTCCTGGGACGAAGGCGACCACCCCCGGCTCCACCTTGGCCTGGTTGTGGGCTGCTCTATGGCTCCCGGTGGCGCGGCGCTCCGTGGCGCCGGGCTATAGTCTTAGCCCGTGTGCTTGCAGGCCCCCGGGTTGGATTTGAATATGTATTTGTGTGTATCGCCGGCAAGCCAGGCGTTTCCGCGTCTAGTCCGGGTCAGCAGTCATCCATCACCTCTGTGGGGACAGAAGCTGTTGGCCCCCCGGTGGCCCCCCTGCTGCCCCAGTGAGGGGTAATACAGAAGTATTCCCAGGGTGATGCTTGAAGAGCGGGCGACCCCCCTAGTCTCCCCAACGTAAAGTCTATAAAAGATTGAACGGGCCAGGTTTCTACCCGAGAGCTGCGAGTCTGTGGGGTGTGAGTCGGAATGGCCTGTGAGAAGCCCGTAAAGGTGCGTGACCCGACCACCGGCAAGGAGGTAGAGCTGGTACCCATCAAGGTCTGGCAGCTAGCTCCCCGCGGCAGGAAGGGCGTCAAGATAGGCCTCTTCAAGAGCCCCGAGACCGGCAAGTACTTCCGCGCCAAGGTACCCGACGACTATCCGATATGCAGCTAACCCTTGGGGAGGAGACGCAGCCGGCCCAAGACCCCTGCTTGTTTTTGGGCCCACAATTCCTGCCTGGCTCCCATTCGCTCCTCCTCGCTGCGCCGCCGCTTCCTCCAAGACCCCCTCCCTGTCTACACGGCACGCAGCGGTGCACCGAGTATTGGTGGCGGGTTGCAGAGCCCGCGCGCCAGCCAAGGTCATATTGCTCGGTGAGCACTGGGTCGTCCACGGAGGGCTCGCGCTGGCGTCGAGTATCGGCGTCTACGCTAGGGTAACCTGCATCTCTCAGGGCTCTGGCCTCGTAGTTGAGTCGCCTAGCCTCTCAGTGTCCGAGGAGCTGCGGGGAGGCCGGTGTCGGAGGCTCTGCGGCCTCGCAAGGGCGGCCGAGTACATAGAGGAGAGGCTTGGGGTCAGCACCGGGGTGCGTTGCAGGATAGAGTCTGATATCCCGCTCGGCGCGGGCCTCGGGAGCAGCGCAGCCGTGGCAGCGGCGTTCGCGGCAGCCTACTCCTGCCTCCTGCTCGGGGGACGGCAGCCGCCCAGGGACCTTGTCAACGGTGCTGCCTACGAGGCGGAGAAGGTTGTGCATGGAAGGCCGAGCGGCGTAGACAACACGGTCACGGTTTACGGAGGCCTGCTCCTCTACCGCCGCGGCTCCCTGATGAAGCCGCTTCCCCCGCCCCCCGTCTCCGACGCTGTCCTCCTCATAGCCCTAACAGGGGTTGAGCGCTCGACGAGGGTGGCGGTGGAGAGGTTTACGTCGAGGCTGCGCCTCCTAGGCGACCAGGCCTCGAGGCTCATAGAGCTAAACGACTCCCTTGTCGCAGAGGCGCTGGCAGCGCTCTGGAGGAAGGACTACAAGAGACTGGGAGCCTTGATGACGCTGGCGCATGGCCTACTCAACGGCATGGGTGTATCGATACCGCTCCTAGACGAGATAGTTGCCAGCGCCGTGGCGGCCGGTGCTCACGGAGCCAAGCTGACGGGAGCAGGTCTCGGAGGCTCAGTCGTCATACTCGCCCCGAGGGACAAGGTGGACGACATACGTGCATCGATGCCCGCCGGTGTACGCCTCCTCGAGGCCAGCCTAGCGGCTCCAGGGGTAGCGGCCCAGCCAATCCCGGAGGCGGCTAGCGGCGCAGGGGGAGGGCGAGGATAAGGGCTCGGCGATGCAGGGTCCGCCCAT
>JALUFI010000187.1 GCA_027043685.1 Pyrodictiaceae archaeon | reverse complement strand
CATGCATACCAGTAGCGGGCGGAGGCAGGCGAAGCTCCTCAGTATGAGTCCTCCGAGTTCCTCGGCGAGTGGCTTGGGGTCTATGAAGTCCATGTAGACTAGGAATCCGGTCTTGTTTAGGCTTATTGAGGCGTATCGGGCAGCCTGCTTGGCCTCCTCCCATGCCTTCTGTGTTTTCTTGTCGCCGTGTATGTTGCAGCTGAGCCAGTCTATCTGGTCTAGGTTGTCCTTTAGCCACGGGCATATTTTCTTCTCGACTGTGTCTTTGAACTCCTTGTTGTCTAGGTTGTTGTACGCCTCCTTTACTGCTTCGAAGCGTAGCTGTTTGACCGCTATCTCTAGCTCCTTGACCATTATTGCTGTTGCGGTTGTTGCTGCCGCGGAGATTGCGGCTAGGAGGGTGTTGGCGAGGCTCTCGGAGTAGAGCCACGCGGCTATGCTTATGGCGATTATTGCTGCCGCGATGCCTAGTGCTAGCTGGGTTGCCCTCTCGGTTAGCACGCAGCTCCCCTCGAGGGAGGCGGCTCCGGAGGGCCCCTCTACTCGGCTAGCTGCTCTACATTCTCTCTATGGGTTCTATGCCTAGGATTCTCAGGGTGTTTGCGAGTATGTGTTTCGTGGCGGCTACTAGTGCTAGTTTGAGGCTGCGCTTGGCGGGGTCTGGCTCGTTGACGGCGCTGTCTCCGCTTGCGTACCACTTGTTGAAGGTGTCTGCTAGCCTGTTTAGGTAGGCTACGAGTAGCTCGGGGCGCTGCTCGTCGGCGGCCTTGGTGAAGATGTAGGGGTATTGGAGGAGCTGTATTGCTAGGCGGCGGCGGAGCGGGTTCTCCTCGGCCGCCCCGTGGTCCATGTTGTCCCAGTCTATTTCTATGCCGCGCTGCTTTGCCTTGGCTAGTATGTTTGCTGCCCTGGCGTGGGTGTAGAGTATGTAGGGGGCGCTGCTCTGCTCGAAGTCTAGTGCCTTGTTTATGTCGAAGGTCATTGGCTTGGGGGCTGAGACGCTGACCAGGGCGTATCTCACCGCGGCTGTGCCCACTGCTTCTGCTATCCGCTGCTTCTCCTCCTCTGGTAGGCTGGGGCTGCGTTTCTCGACCTCCCGTCTCGCTATGGCTACTGCCTGGTCTAGGAGCTGGTCTAGGGTTATGTAGCGTCCCCTGCGGCCGCTCATCTTCTGGCCGGGGAGGTTGACCATCTCGTAGGCGTAGTGCACGGTGTTCAAGCCCTCGCGGCGGTAGCCCAGGGCTATGAGTGCGAGCCTCACCTGCAGCTGCTCCAGGCGCTGCTCGGCCGCGACGACGTTGTATACCTTGTCTGCGTTGGCCTCCCTGAACTTCTTGAGCGTGTAGGCTATGTCTCTGGTGGCGTAGAGGGTTGTGCCGTCGCTGCGGCGTAGGATGAGCGGGGGGACCTCGTATCCCTCGGGTACTCCCAGGGCTTTGCGTATCACGGGGTCCTCTAGTAGGGGCTGGAGGTTGAGGGCCTCGGCGCCCCGGTGGATCGTGTAGTAGGGGCTGCGGCGGGCCTCCTCGAGTACACGGCCAACCATGCTTGTCCAGGCTAGGTCGCTCTCCCAGTCCCACTTGTCGTGCCTTATGTTCATCCTCTCAAGGGTCTCGCGGAACCCGCAGAGGCACTGCTCGACTAGGCTGCGGAAGAGCTTCACCAGTTGCTCGTCGCTGCGTTGCTCGTAGGCCCTCATTATCTCCGAGATGTCGCGGTCGGGGTCCCTGCCCTTGATGGCCTCGGCTATCCGGTCGAAGAGCTCTGGGTCGCGTTCGCGCAGCCTCGCCGCGTCCGCCACCAGGCTGTCGAGCCTGCGGAGGGTCTCCCTGTACTCCTCGCTGTCGCCGCGTCCCTGCTTCTTCAGCTCCTCTAGGCGGCGCTTGAGCTGCTCTATGTCGGCCAGGGTATGCGTTATTGCGTAGACTAGGCCTATGTAGTGGTCTGGCTTCACGCCCTCGGGCACGCTGCTTATGCCCGCGAGCCGGAACCCGTACACCATCACCGCTACCTGGCGCCCCATGTCGTTGATGTAGAACCTTGTCTCCACCCAGTGGCCCCGGGCCCTCAGGAGCCTGGCGAGCGTGTCCCCGAGGCTCGCGTTCCTCGCGTGGCCTATGTGGAGGGGGTGGACGGGGTTCGCGCTCGTGTGCTCCACCACAAGCCTCATGGGCTCCTCTGTCTTCACGAGGCCCAGGGCTTCGCCCTCGCGGCGCAGCGCCTCGGCGAGCAGCCTAGCCGCCTCGGCGGCGCTGAGCCTTATGTTGAGGTAGCCCCTGGCCTCCACAACCTCGGCCACGAGGGGCTCCTCCTGGAGCAGCTCACGCACCCTCTCCGCCAGCTCCCCGGGGTCTAGGCGGTGGCGCCGCGCAAACCTCGCCAAGGGGACACCGTAGTCGCCCAGCCTGGGGTCCGGGCTCTCACTGACAACATACTCAACCTCCCTCGGGTCAATCTCCGCTCCGAGGCTCCTCGCAGCCTCCGCCACCGCCCTGGCGAGGAGACGGTGCGGGCTCTTCTCCAGCAGCGTCCTGGACGAGGCCCCCGCCAACCCTAATCCTCCACCCGCGGGGCCGGCATTAACCGCCCTTAAGCCTTCACAGACCCGAGACGCCTACCCATTGTCAGAAAAGATGGTTGCTCATTAACCGCTCTTTAGTCCTTCACACTGCAGCGCCTCTTCGCAGCCATCGTCCTTGACCGGGCTTCATGCGATGAGGCAGCTCTCCATTTATCGCTCCCGTGCTTGGGGGTGAACGTGTCTATTGGTGGGGGGGTGCGTCGCGGCCTCGCCGTGGCTGCGGTACTAGCTGCATCCCTCATCGCTTTCACATCGTACACAGTCCTCTCTCCGCCGCATAGGGTCTATCTGGTGCTCCATGGTCTTCCCCGGGGCGTCGCAGCGGTATACATAGAGGCGGTGAAGCCCCGGGGCCCCATACCCTTCTACGCAGCCGCTTACCAGG
>JALUFI010000186.1 GCA_027043685.1 Pyrodictiaceae archaeon | reverse complement strand
TTGCTGCTGAGAGGGGGGCGCCGGTGTGCCAGGACACCGGGGTCCCCGTGTTCTACATGCGTGTCGGCGCCGACTACCCCTACCGTGGCCGCGTCTACGAGGCCGCGGTGGAGGCCCTGAGGAGGGCGACGCGGCGCGTCCCGCTCCGCCCCAATACCGTGGACCCGCTGGGCGGTGGGAACCCGGGCGACAACACGGGGCGCTACATGCCCTGGGTGGAGGTGGAGATTGTTGAGGGCGACTGGATTGAGGCGACGTACGTGCCTAAGGGCGGGGGGAGCGAGGCGCCCACGAGGCTCGTCATGTCGACGCCTCTGGAGGGCAGGAGGAGGCTCTACGAGGCGGTCCTCGCCGCCGTCGCGGATGCTGGGCCCAAGCCCTGCCCCCCGTTCGTGGTAGGGGTCGCGGTGGCGGCCACCGGGGATATCGCGCTCTCCTTGGCGAAGAGGGCTGCGCTCCTGAGGCCCCTTGGGAGCAGGCACCCCGACCCCAGGGTCGCCGCTGTGGAGGAGGAGCTGCTGGGCCTGGTTAACGAGCTGGGCCTCGGCCCCCACGGCTTCGGCGGCAAGACGACGGCGCTAGACGTGCACATGGAGTACTCCTATAGGCACCCCGCGACCTACGCGATAGGGGTCGTGTTCTCCTGCTGGGCCCTCCGCAGGGCCACCGGCGTGGCTGGGCCAGACGGGGAGTGGAGGATAACGAGCCGCCACCTGGGCCTAGAGGGCTAGGTGCTGGCTGCCAGCTTCTTGAGCGCCTCCCTGGCCTCGACCAGCAGCTGGTCGAGAGGCTTGAGCCTCGGAGGCCACTCCCCGTACTTCTCCCTGATGAGCAGGGGGACTGCCTCCGGCGCTATCACACCCCTCTCCGTCGCCAAGGCGTCGACGAGGTGCGGCGGGATGTGCTCGAAGAGGGGGGCGTAGCCCCTTACGCCCTTCTCCCTGAGCTCCTCGGGCACGATCTCGTCGCCGAGCGCCGGCGTCTCGACCGTTGCGCCGTAGACTGTCTCGGGGTACAGCTTGTAGGTGCCGGCGACGACCACGACCCTTACCCTTGCCTCGTTCGCCGCAAGGGCTACGAGGCCCGCACCCGTCCTAGCCACCACGCTGCCGTCGGCCATCACTGCGTCGGCGCCGAGTATTGCCTTCGTCGCGTCCTTCATGACGAACCGGGTGGCGGAGTCAACTATGAGTGTGACGGGTATCCCCACCCTGGCCAGGGTCTTAGCCGTCTCCAGGCCGTCCAGGAGGGGCCTAGACTCGGCAACTATCACCTCTATCTTCTTCCCCATTGCGGCCGCCTTCTCCAGGGCCCTCACCACGCTCCGGCTATAGCTCTGAGTAACCACGACGTCGCCGTCCTCGAGCCTCCTAGCAGCTATCTCCGCAGCCTCCTCGGTCTCCTCGATGACGCGGCGGAGAACCTCCCTCACAAGCTCCGATACAGACCGCTTAAGCTCCTCAACACCCCCGTAGCCGCCCTCAGCTATCCTCTCAAGGATCTCCCTAGCAGTGTTCGCCAAGGGCGCCGAGAAGGGCCTAGCAGAAACAGTCGCAGCCAGGTAATCCACGGCCTCCAGGAGCTGGGTAGGCTTCCCAGCCTCCTCGACCAGCGCCGCGAACCTCCTCAGGGCCTCCTCAGCGGCCTCCGTGGCGCCGAGGCCGTAGAGCCCTCCCGGGCCAACACCATGTGTAGACGCCACGCTTTACACCCCTAAGGCTTCCCAGTTGTGTAACTGTTTGCCCGCCGGGGGGCTAAGAAGAGACACTACACTACAGCGCCCAACCCCGCTGTGGCGCAGCGACCGCATTGAAGAAGGGCTCCTGGGGCCTTGCCCCCGGAAGTGCCCCGGGCCTGTCTAATTAGGAGCCGCGCATACGGTAGCGGTTTAGGCTAGATAACATACCCTCCATGAGACCTTATGCGTGGCTACTTCAACCCTAGGGGTGCATGCCCGGTGAGTCTTTCGAGGGAGGCACTAGCCCTCCTCATTGTGGTCGTCGTTGTTAGTGCCGCGAGCGGCTACCTGGCCGGGAGGAGCAGCGCTGGGGCGACGACGGTCACGTCCGTTGTGACAAGGACCGTTAGCGCCTCCGCCTCCCCCGCCAAGCCTGTTACCGTGACCGCTGTGAGTACGACCGTGTCCACGTACACCTCTACGGCGACGGTTACCAAGCCCATGACCACGACTGTGACGGAGGTGAGGACGGTCCAGGCCGCGGGGGAGGCAGGGGGCCCTAAGAGCATCAAGGAGCTTGTAGAGGCTATGCTGGAGAGGGCCTCCCCGAACACGAGGACGTGTGTATCGTGCCACATCGTCTACACGCCCGACATAGTTGCCGAGTGGGCCAGGAGCAGGCACGCCGCCATAACGCCGGAGGAGGCGTGGAAGAAGTCGAAGCTGCAGAGAGAGATATCGTCCCTGCCGCCTAAGGGTATGAGGGGCTACGTTGTCGGCTGCTACGAGTGCCACGGGCAGAACCCGGACCAGCACCCCGACACCTTTGACCACTTCGGCGCCAAGATACACACCATAGTCACGCCCAGGGACTGCGCCACATGCCACCGGGTTGAGGTGGAGCAGTACAGCCACAGCGTGATGGCTGAGGCCTACTACAACCTGGTGAAGAACCCTGTGTACATGATGCTCGTCAACACCAGCACTGAGGTGGATATGTTCGGCATACACTCCGGCGGCATACGTGCCAAGGAGAGCGCCTGCCTGGCGTGCCACGGGACCAAGGTGGTGTTCAAGGGGCTGAGGGAGATAACGAACGCCGAAGGCATCACGGTGAAGGTCCCTGTCTACGAGGGCTGGCCTAACCACGGCTCCGGCCGCGTGAACCCCGATGGCAGCAAGGGTGCATGCACGGCCTGCCACCCGCGCCACAGTTTCAGCATCAAGGTGGCCCGTAGCCCCTACACCTGTGGCCAGTGCCACCTTGATGCTGAAACTGTGGCGCGGGTGGC
>JALUFI010000185.1:881-2975 GCA_027043685.1 Pyrodictiaceae archaeon | reverse complement strand
GAGGTAGACGTTCTGCATGTGGCCCTTGAAGAGCTCCCTCGCGTACTGGACGAGTATGTCGTAGCGCCTGGTGTGGCGGCTCGCTATGAAGTAGTGTGCGACGAGCTCCCGCTTCTGCTGGAGGATGTCGTAGAGTACGGCCGTGTCCGGGCAGACACGCTCCACGAGCTCGCAGCGCTGCACGGTGCCCGGGTGGTAGAGCCGCAGGTGCTCCGGCACCTCGGCGCCGCCGGCCGCGGCCTCGGGGGACGCGTTTACGCTCTGCACGGCCGTGCACACCTCCTCTCGGAGCGCGGTGTATCAAGCGACGCGTGTGGAGGTGTATACCGGCGGGAGGGTACTCTTCAATAGGGGTGGCGCAGTTGAGGACCGTGATGCTGTTTGAAGACGACATTGTGGCCGTGTTCCGCTTCGTGATAATGTTCTTGATAGTGGCGGGGGTGCTGCTGCTAGCCGTGTTCATAGCCAGGAACGTGGCGCCGGTGATATTCCTGCTAGCGGACAAGCGGCTGGCGGCCAGCTTCTTCGGCGACCTCGGGTTGATACTGTTCGGCGGCCTCGTCCTCGCGGTCGCGCAGCTGGTGGCCGTGTTCATGCATCTGCGTAAGCGGTGAAGAGTCCCCGGGCTAGCCTAATCTAGCACCACAGTATACTCCAGTCATACGCGCGTGTAGGAGGGGGTGTGAGGCGCTTTGGCGCAGCCGGGGAGCTTGGGAAGGACTTCTGCCAGCGCTACGGCGAGCTCTTCCAGAGGGTCACGGAGGCCGCTGAGAAGGACAAGAGCGTGTGGAAGGCGTTCGCCGAGGAGCTGGGGAAGCTGGCCGTGGAGAGAAAGTTCCCCGGGTTCCGCTACATGCCCGCCTAGGCGGGGAGCCCGGCGTACTCCATCTCCGCGAGCTCCCATCTCTCCGGCGGTTTTTCCTCAAGGAGCCACGGCGGCGTGTACTTGTTCTCTGCCGCCTTCATCATCTCCTCTATCTCGCGTGTGCTCGGCGCGTAGGTCTTGTCACGGGTCTCCGCGTAGAGCTTGTTGCCGCGCTCAAGCTGCGCGTGGAGACGCTCAGCGTACGCTGTGAGGAGCCTGGCGTACTCCGCGAGCCCGGCGGGGCCCCGTGCCGCCTGCCTCTGCCTCTCCATCCCCCGCTCGGTTGAAGATATGAGCCACTCCGTGTAGCGTATGAAGCGCTCCACGTCTACCCGCTGGGCCTGGCTGGGCTGCGGCTTCGCCGCGGGTGGTCTTGTCTGTACGGCCGTTCTCTGCACGGGTGTTGCCGCGGAGGCTCCCGCCGCTGCGACTGCTTGCCTGGATACGGCCGTTCTCTCGCGGCGGGGAGGGGCTGGGCGCCGGCCGAGGTACTCCAGGAGAGTCGTTTGCCTGCCCTTACCACCGAGGCGCCCTGCGCGCTGGCTGCGGAGGAGCATCAGCTGCCTCATCTTCTCGTCCACTAGCCGCATGACCCTCTCCGCGAACGACTTCGCGTCCGGCGTGTCTATGCCGGGGAGGTCTCCGCGGCCGAGCCAGGGGTTTCCGAGCCCGGCGGGCCTCGTGAGGTCTACGCGGTAGCCGAAGGGGTTGTTGAGGTACTCCGCTGCTATCAGCAGCTCCCTCTCCTCCGGGGTGAACTTGACTCTGGCCCCGTGGAGGATGAGCTCAACATTCCGCAGCGCCGACTTCTCCACGCTGCGGGGCAGGCCGAGGAGCCGCCGCGCGAACTCAATGTCCCGGAGCGTTAGCCTCGCCACTCCCCAGGCACCCCCTTCTCCGTGTGTACGGCCGTGCACGGGGCCTAGTCTTTTCGCCCTGGAGCGCGACGGGTAGAGACGTGGTGGTACGGCCGTGCGGGGCGATGCTGCCCCGGTGGCCCGGGAGATTGGCCGGCTCCGCACCGAGGCGGCCAGGGACTACCAGGCCGGGAAGATACCCCGCAGCGAGTTCGCCGCGGCCGCCGAGAAGGCCGTGGAGATGCTCCGGGAGGCGAGGAGGGAGGCTGAGGAGATGCTGCGCGAGGCGAGCCAGGAGCTGCCGCGGCCGTTCCCGGTGGGCGACCTGGTGAGGCGCCTCTACCTGGTCGCGAGGGGCATGCATTGGGGCGA
>JALUFI010000185.1:0-871 GCA_027043685.1 Pyrodictiaceae archaeon | reverse complement strand
CGCGCGCTGTGGGACAGGGAGTGGAGCCGCCGGCTACGCGAGGCCCTGGAGAGGGTTGGGGCCCGCAGACTGCTCAACGAGTACTACCAGGTGATGAGGAACGCCACGAGGGTCATTGCGGGAGGCGGTCCGGAGGCCGACTACTATATAGATAAGATAGTGTCGCTGCGGAGGCGGCTCCACGAGGCAATAGTTAGAGCCGTGAGGCTCGCCGGCGCCGAGCCGCGCCGCGTTGAACGACCGTGGGTGTCCAGGTATGGTGAGCTCCGGCGCCGCATCGCAGGCCTAGTCGCCGAGGCATACCGCCTCATGAACCGCGTGTGTAGCGTCCGCGGATACGGCAGCAGGGAGTGCCAGGAGGCGCGGAGACTCGTTGAGGAGGCCAGGGGGCTCCGCGGCGAGGCGGAGCAGGCGATAGGGGAGTGGATACGCGTCTACGAGGCCTACAAGCGCCACGAGGCGGGCGCGGAGCAGGTGGAGGAGGCGAGGAAGCGGCTCCTGGAGGAGCTCCAGGGCGTGGAGAAGCGCCTAGAGGACGTGGTCACGAGGCTCCGCCGCGTCGCCGGCCCCGGCCTGGAGGAGGAGGCCCGGAGGGAGGCCGAGAGGCTCCTCTCAGCGATAAGGAGCCTCGCCGCCGAGTGCCCCGCGACGTACCGCCGCGTCTGCAACGACATAGTGGCGGCGAGCGAGGCTCTGGCAAAGAAGGGGGCCGTGCACGCGCTGAGCTACATGCTGAACGTGCTGGGCACCATTGTGAAGGCGCCGGCCTAGGCCAGGGTCATGTGGAACGGGAAGATGAGGCGGAGCCGGGGCTCGGCGGCGCATGCGGGGCGGTAGAGGACTAGGTAGCGGCCGTTCCGGTCGTCGCGTG
>JALUFI010000184.1 GCA_027043685.1 Pyrodictiaceae archaeon | reverse complement strand
TAAACGGGACAACAATGTACTTCACAGTAAAGCAGCTCCCCAACGGGGCGCAGCAGCTGCACGTGTTCTGGTGCAAGGACGGAGTAGTTGCGTGGGCCGAGATAGGGGCGGCAGGCTCGGACCCCCAGAACCTGGCCAGGCTGCTCTACACCCTGGTGAACAGCGTAGGCTACAACGGCTAGGCCCGCCACAGCGGGGCGGCAGGCTTCAAAGGGCTCGGCCCATCAGCCTGGGTGGGGCGTGTGATGAACGCGCCGGAAGCGAACCCCGGCCCGAAGCGCCCCCTCGAGCCTGGGGCGCTGATGGCGTAAGCCGGGTTGGCTGAGGCCCCTCCAACGGTTCAAGCCAAGCCCTTGTATCCGCATGTGCGGCCTGCTTGCATGGGGCAAGGGTTATCGCAGCCCCGGCGCCGGCTCCGCCCGGGAGGAGGGGTACCCGCTGCATGCCCGGGAGGAGGATGCACTTCGGCCCGGCGGGCAAGCCCGTCTCAATGAAGAGCGGCGACTACGTCAAAGCCATCCGGGTCGTGGCTGAGATGGGTCTTGACGCTATCGAGTACGAGGCAGTGCGCGGTGTGAGGATATCAGAGTCCAAGGCCAGGGCCATAAGGGAGGCCGCGGAAGAGCACGGGGTCATCGTATCGATGCACGCGCCCTACTACCTCAACTTCGCCGCCCTAAGCGATGAGACCAGGAGGAAGAGCGTTGAGAGGCTCCGGGCCGCCGTGAGGGCCGCATCCTGGATGGGCGCCTACGCGGTGGTGTTCCACCCCGGCTACTACAAGGGTCACGAGTCGAGGGAGTCGGCTCTACGGCTCACAATCGAGAGCCTCCAACCGGTAATAGAGTTTATCGACGCTGAGGGGATTAGGGGTGTTTGGATAGCGCCGGAGACAACCGGTAAGAGCAGCCAGGTGGGAAGCGTGGAGGAGGTGGTAGAGATATGCCGCAGCCTCGGCAAACATTGTAGGCCGGCGGTGGACTGGGCCCACCTATACGCCAGGAGCGAGGGAGGCTTCGTCACCAGCACCGACCAGGTCATCAAGGTGATAGAGTACATTGAGAAGGAGCTTGGCACTTGGGCGGTCAAGCCCCTGCACACGCATTTCAGCAAGATAGAGTACGGCCGTGGGGGCGAGCGGGAGCACCACACCCTAGGCGAGGAGGGCTACGGGCCGGACTGGAGGACAGTGTGTCGGGGCTACCGCGAAACCGGCATAGAGGGGGTGGTAATCTCCGAGAGCCCGATACTAGAGAAGGACGCTCTGCTAATGAAGAAGATATGCGTGGAGGAGGGGTACACCTAGCCCCTCCCGGCCTCTTTGATCCTCTTGAGCACAATGTTCACGAGGCTCTTGTGCTTCTCCTCCTCCTGGGCGAGCATCTCCAGGAGCCTCTTTAGGGTGGTGCCGGGCTCAGCGTACTCAGCCAACCCCTGGTAGCTGGACTTGGCGAACTCCTCTATGGAGGCGTGTGCCTCCACCATGGCCTCCAGCCTTTCCTGATTGTAGCTGCCGGCCCTCGCATGGGCGAGCATCTCCCTGGCAAGGACCTGGGTTTCCGAGATCGCCCGCAGGACAGCCCATGCAAGCTCGCGGTGGAGAATACTGTCGGCAGCTATTAGGAACAGGTGCCACGCTATATCCGGCCGGGCGGCGCACTCCTTAGCCATCTCAGCGTATGCATGGGCTTCACTCATCTCATCAAGAGCCACATCCTCCAGCTGCTCCTTTATAGCGTCAAGGTTCTCCGAGAGCCTCCGCAGCCTGTTCTCGAACTCGTCCACACTACTGGGGGCGCCCACCTCTCCGCCCAAACCAGGTGCCACCTCTCGCGTGTGGGCAGCGTATCCGCCGTGCCTGGTTGACGTTGCCCGGCGGGATTAAATTAGGGTCCCCGGCGCCCCTTTTCCGCCCGGGCGGCCATGACGTGAGGACGTGAAGCTTTTGCCCCGCCACCCCGGTAACCCTCCAGGCCGCGGTGCTGCACGCGCTCCCGGGCACCCCTCTACAGTGGTTGCACCTCTCTCCGCGTGGCTTGCCACGGTGAGGCGATGTGGCTGGAGGACCGGCTTCCCCCACGCTGTTGACGGCCCTGGCCCTGCTGGTCTCGCCGGGGCTAAGCCTAGCGCTGTACACCCGCCTCCTCGGCGAGAGGAGCGTTGGGGCCGCCTGGAGGCTTGGGAGGCTCATACTCCTATCCTCCGCTCTCTCGATGCTGCTGGTCGCGGCCTCCCTGGGCTCCGACATGCTCACAACGCTGCTGCCGGTGGCTCCCGTGCTTCTCGTGGTCCAGGCGCTGGTGGCCAGCTTCTTCGACAAGAAGGTAGTGGGAATGGCGAGCTACGGGTTCCCCGAGGGCACCTACCAGGTCCGGCTCATAGACGAGCACCGCGTGGCGGCCTTCACCCTGCCGGTCAGCGGTAGGCTCTACGCCTCAGCGCAGCTGGTGGAGCGCCTCGACCCCGGTGAGATGGCTGCAGTGGTAGCTCATGAGGTGGGCCACCGCAAAGCCCTGAGCCCCCTCCCGCCGGCGCTGGCTATGACATTTCTAGTATTATCCTTCGCATGGGCCCTCGAGGCCTCCCTAATAGCGCTGCTAAGCGGCCAGCTGCTACCAGGCCTACTAGGGCTCGCAGCCACGCTCTCAGCCTGGGTGTTCTACAGCTGGACATGGGAACACCTGGCCGACATCCACTCGCTCCGGCTTACAGGCTACTACGCCGTATCAGCCCTCCAGAGGATAACCGGGGCACTCCCAGAGAAGCCGCTCTGGAAGAACACCCTGCTAGCAATGCTGAACTCCGCAAAGCCACGCCTAGCCGCCGGACTCCTAGTAAACCCCCACCCCAGCCCCGGGCTACGCCTATGGCTCCTCCTCAACCTGCTAAACGGCAGCCCCAACCCAGCCAGAACTCCTCAACAACACACGCTAGGCCGAGAAGCGACAGCCCAGCCACGGGAGACGGGCAGCCACAACC
>JALUFI010000183.1 GCA_027043685.1 Pyrodictiaceae archaeon | reverse complement strand
CTGAGAGGCGGCGGCGGCCGGTGCTTGGTGTGCCTCCGAGGGGTGTGAGGATACTCGTGGAGACGGTTAAGGCTGCGGAGGAGTTTAAGCCGAGCCAGCACGCGAAGAGGGAGGTCTTCCGTAGGCACGGGATACTCGGCACGAGCATGGATCGTTTGCTGACTGCGCTGTTCTACGAGCTTATGAAGAGGCTGGGGCTGGTGGATAAGGCGGCGGCGGAGATAACTGGTGTGCCGAGCGTGCTTATCCTTGACCCGTGGCTCCGGGCCGCGCTCCGTGTCGCTGTGGGGCTGAACCTGTTCTACAGGCTCGACGAGACGACCCGGAGGGCGCTCCGGTGGGGCGTGGCTGCGCTGCTGAGCAGGGAGACGCATCCCTACGTTGGGATGTACTATTGGAGGGTGTACGAGGAGGTTGAGAGGTACCGTCCCAGGCCGAGGACTCTCGGCGAGGCGCTGGAGTGGCGGTACCTGCTCCCCGCCTGGTTCATTGAGAGGATGAGGAGGCTGCTGGGCGACGAGGAGGCTGGGAGGCTCTTTGAGGCTCTTAACCGTAAGCCGTTGCTGAGCGTGAGGGTGAATACTTTGAAGGCCTCTGTGGAGGAGGTTGTGGAGCACCTGCGGCGCCTCGGCAAGGAGCCTAGGGTGAGCTCAAGGGTGCCTACGGTGGTGAAGTTTGAGGGGCCCTATGACTTTGACCGGAGCCCGCTGTACCGTGCCGGGAAGATCGTTATCCAGGAGGAGGCCTCGGCGGCTGCTAGTCTCGTGTTGGCGCCGGAGCCGGGGATGACGGTGGTTGACCTTGCTGCCGCGCCTGGGGGGAAGACTAGCCACATGGCGGAGTTGATGAGGAACCGTGGCGTGATATACGCGTTCGACATTGATGATGCTAGGATACGGCGGATGAGGGAGATTCTGAGGAGGACGGGTGTGCGGATTGTGAAGATATTCCGGAGGGATGCCCGGGAGGCGCCGGATGTGCTTGGCGAGGGGGTTGCTGACCGTGTGATGCTTGACGCTCCCTGCACGAGCACGGGCACTATTGCCAAGAACCCGGAGCTGCGGTGGAGGATAAGGCCGGACGGCCTCGAGGAGATAGTTGGGCTGCAGAGGGAGCTGATGGAGGCTGCGGCGAGGCTCCTGAAGCCCGGCGGGAGGATGCTGTACTCGACCTGCAGCCTGCTGCCGGAGGAGAACGAGGAGAACGTCAAGTGGTTCCTCGAGAGGCACCCGGAGTTCAGGCTGGTGCCTCTCCGGGGCCCCTATGACCCGAGCCCCCTGCTCCCGGGCACGATGAGGGCGTGGCCGCACCGGCACGAGACGATTGGGTTCTTCTACGCGTTGCTGGAGAAGCGGGGCTGAGAGCCGGGGGAGCCTTGGCTGCACGGCTGGTCGCCGCTATGGCTAGGCCTGGGCTGGGGGCCCTGGTGTTCTGGTCCAGGGTCTCCCGTCTACTGGGCGGGGCTGGCTGCGCCGCCGCCTACCGGGAGGAGGCCTCCACGGGGCGCTGGGCTCTGGAGCGCTGGGAGCTTGGCGGGGGGCTCCGCGCGCTGGGCGCTGGCCACGACTTGTTTGCCTTGGTTGCTGCGGGGCGTGGCGCCGTGTGCTGCGGCGGCCTAGTGGTGGCGAAGAACGGTAGCCCTTTGGAGCTGTTCGCCGCTGTGCGTGGCCCCCTGAGGCGGAGCGCCGCTGTCACCGCTGGCGCGGCGGCGCCTGCGAGGAGGGTGGCGGCGGCCGTGCTCTGCCTCTTCGCCAGGAGGCTGCTCGAGGCCGAGGGCGTGGGCCTGGCTAGGCTCGCCGCAAGGCTCGCCCGGCACGGCGGGGGAGAGGCGGCCGTCCTCGCCCTTGTCCGTAAGCCTGGCCGCGGGGCGCCGGCGCCCCTGGTCTACTACGCCTCGGAGACCGGCATCTGCGTCGAGAGCCCTGCCCCGGGCATGGGGGCTGCGTTCCACGCCGGGCCCTGCAGCGGCGAGGAGGCGAGGCCGCCTGGCGTGGCGCACGCTAGGCCCCAGGGGGGCGTGGTAAGGGTGGAGTACACCGGGATGGGTGAGGCGCTTAGGGCTTAGGCGCCCCTGGGGCGTGGAGGACGAAGCGGCAGTAGGGGTCCCCGCTGGGCATGTGGTGCGTCCTCTCCACGACTATCTCTGCGTCCCTTGGGCCGAGCCACGTGCCGTCCTCGAGCCGGACGGCGACCTTCTTGCCGGTGAGGGCCTCCAGGGCGCCGGCCTTGGTGGCCGCGCAGGCCACGCACGCCAGTGGGTTGTCCCTGGTGAAGCGGTAGTGGGGGCACCGGGTTACGCGGAACGCGTTGCCCGCCTCCACCTCGTGCTCGAAGGGCTGGCCGGCTGCCTCGAAGAGCCGGTAGCAGAGCATCATGGCGTCCATTGGGTCCGCGACGCTGCCCCTGGGGAGAACCTCCTCCACGGCCTCCCTCATGGAGGAGCGGACTATGCGGTAGAGGAGCCCCGCGGCGACGCGCGGGGAGACGACGCGGCTAAGCTCCTCGAGGCTGTGCTTGAACATGAGCCTCTCGAGTATCTCTCCGTAGACTCGGGCCGCCTCCTCGGCCCGTACCTCGAGGCCCTGGCTCAAGGCCCACGCCTCCACATACAAGACGGCCCGGCGGCATCTTGGCCGGGCGTTCAAGACCGGGGGTCGTCGCTGGCCCCCCTTTATCGGGGCAGCCCCGTGGGCCTCATCGCTTGTCGCTGGCGGCGCCTGCCCGCATCCCTGGGGGAGGCGTCCTGGCTTTGACTAGCATGTAGGTGAGGGCGTCTATGTATGGACTGGGTATCTCTAGGCTCTTCAGTTTCCTTACTGTGTTCTCGACGGGGTACTTGACCCGCCTCATAGTTATTGACTCCTTGTCTGTGTCTATGAGCATGTAGGCTGCCCTTGGGTCTCCGTCGCGTGGCTGGCCGGCGCTGCCGGGGTTGGCTACCACGGCTCCGCCTATGACTCGGTAGAACTGGTGGTGGGTGTGGCCGAC
>JALUFI010000182.1 GCA_027043685.1 Pyrodictiaceae archaeon | reverse complement strand
GCTAGGCGCCTGGCCTCCTCTAGGAGGCTCTGCAGCCTCTGCCTCGCCGGCAGCGGCACCGCCTCGATGTTTATCCTCGAGAGGCCGCGGAGCACGGCCTCCCAGTCCACGTCGCCGCTCTGCACCTTGTCGCTGTACCCTATGATGTAGATGTAGAGTGTGCGCTGCCAGGAGCGCGGCAGCTCTATCCTCGCAGCCTCCACCCACTCCGGCATAGGGAAGTCCAGGGTCACGACCACCGTGCCGGGCTTCAGCTCCTTCTCCAGCTTGGGGCGGAGCTTCTGGTTCACGCTGGTGAGGAGGTACATGTAGACTATGTCCGCGTCGCCGAGCCCGTATTTGAAGAAATCCGCCTTGACGACCTCGACCTCTACGCCGTTCTCGGAGGCGTTAGCCCTAGCCTTGTCGGCCAGGTCGTCCCTTATCTCTATGCAGCGCACCCTGGCGCCGGGATGCCTCTTCGCCACCGCCACCGCCACGCGACCGTCGCCGCAGCCCACGTCGTAGACCGTGTCGCCATGCCTGGGCCGGATTATCGAGACGAGCTGCTCTATTACCTCGTCCCTCGTAGGCACCCAGGGCACCGAGGGCGTGTAGCCGGGGCCTAGGAGCGTCAAGCGCATCCCTCCGCGAAGCCTCCCAGGGGAAGGCGCCTCCGCCGGGCCCCGGTGGAGGGGCTCCGGGGGCGGGGTGTCCCCGGTAGGCGGATAAGTGGTGGCTCCGTGTGGCCCCCTTATTTCGCTGGCCGCTGGGGCGAGGGGGCCCCGCTGTGGCTGTGCCCGTTGATGCGGGTGAGGCTGCTGCGCCTGGGCTTGGCTGGAAGCTCGTGGTTCTAGGGTTCGCCCTCATAGTGGTGGGCATGGCTGCAGTCATGATTGGCGCGCTGCTGGAGGCCGCGAGGAGCGGCAGGGGCGAGGCCGGGGGAGTGGTAATCATCGGGCCGTTCCCCATCGTGTGGGGCTCAAGCCCCGGGGCGGCGAAGACGGCGGCGCTGCTGGGCGTGGTGCTGCTGGTGCTCGCTCTGCTAGTGTTCCTGCTGCCGGTGCTGCTGGCCCGCCGCGTCCCCGGCCAGCCCTAGCTCCGTGGTCCGTGGATGGTGTATGTGCCGTGGCGAGGGACTGGCGTGGCGCCGAGGAGCTTCTCCTACGCGCAGACCGTAGAGTGCTTAGGGTGTTGTCCCCCACCGCGCGCTGCATAGTCATGGCTCTTCGTATGCTGGGCCGCGGCGGGATGGCGCCCGGGGAGCTGGAGGCGGCTGTGGAGGGCTACGGTGTGCCGTGCAGGGGGCTGCGGCGGGCCCTGGAGTACCTCGAGGGCCTCGGCTTCGTGGAGTGCAGCAGGGGCTCCTGCAGGCTGAGCCGCGAGGGCAGGGAGCTGGCGGAGGCTCTCAGCGACGTCATCGAGTCCGCCCGGTCGCTGCTCTACAAGAGCCTTGAGGGGAGCCTCTCGGAGACCGAGGTGCAGGCGGAGGCCTTCACGCCGATGATTAGTGCCCTCGGCCTGGTTGAGGGCTACCTGGAGGAGCCGTCGCTGATGCCGCTGTACCTTGCGCTCCACCTCTATGTGAGTGGGCTCTCCGCCTCGGTTCTCGCCGAGGTTGCCCGGGTTGATGCGAGGGCCTATGCGGCGCTCCGCGGCGTGCTTGAGCAGTGGTGAGGCTTCCCGCATCGTCTATCGTGGACTTCTCGCTCCGAACCGGAGCGCTGAGAGAAACGATTACGGTAACACTTATGAATACCCGGCCCCCAGGGTTAATAAACGGGGTGAGACAGGGATGCCCCTCGACCTAAAAGTCCTCTACGAGGACGAAGAAGTAGTCGTAATGAAGGCGCCGACCGACGAGGAACTCGTAGAGCTCGTCTACAAGTTCATCAAGAGCAAGGGCCGGCCGGTGACCTGGAAGGAGCTGCGCGACGAGTTCAGCGGCACCGCGGGCGAGGACAGGCTGAGGAGGGCGCTCAGTCGGCTGCGCCGCGAGGGCCTCATAGTGGAGCTGCGTGGAGGCCGCTACGCGACCCCGGACATGCCCGGAGTAATGGAGGAGCTGGAGGAGAGGAGGAGGCGCCGCGCCCTACGCGAGGCAATAAGCCTAGAGTTCAAGCTACGCGGCAGGAGGCGCCGCGGAGGCCGGGCAGCGCCCGCCACCAACTAGCCCTCCAGCCCTCTCTTTCCGGCACCGGGGCTAAGCCCCTAAACCCCGCGCCCCTCCCCTTAGGGGTACCTCTCACTGCCTGGGTGTAGGCCGGGTGCCTGCCCGCAGGAGGCGCAGCACGCAGCTGAGCCCGGTGCTCCGCGAGGCGAAGCCGAGCAAGAAGACGAGGTTCCGCGTAAAGGTCGTGGAGGGCGTGGCGATAATGAGGGGTGAGAACGGCGCGCTCGCCGTGGTGCCGGAGGACGAGGTCTGCAGGCTCGCCGAGCGCCTCAACCTGGTCATAGAGGGCTACCAGTGCTGAGCCCCCTCTCCGCGGCGGGCACCGGATGTTGCAGGGTTTCTGCTCACGTCTATGCTGAAAACCCTAATATCCCCCTGGGCCGTGGCGCTGCGCGACACGACCAGGTAAGGGGGCTACCTACTCACGCCAACGGTGGTGTAGAAACAGCCCTGGATGCTCCCCGTGGGGTGGCGTGTCGTGGAGGCTCTTCAGCAGAGGCCGGCGGAGGAGAAACGCGGCCCCGAGGACATGATCGTGGGTAAGCATGTCTACGGTAACCTCTACGGCGTGGAGCCGGAGAAGCTCTGGGACCGCGAGTGGCTGGAGAACCTGATACGCGAGGCAGCCGAGGTAGCCAACATGCACCTCGTGGAGATGAAGTCCTGGAGCTTCACCGGTTACCACGGAGGCGTCTCCGTCATAGCCCTGGTGCTCGAGAGCCACATAGCCCTACACACCTGGCCCGACTACGGCTACGCGACCCTAGACATCTACACCTGCGGCGCCCAGAGCGACCCCTGGAAGGCCTTCAACTACATAGTCTCCAGGCTCCGCCCCAGGCACTACACCGTGCACT
>JALUFI010000181.1:390-3020 GCA_027043685.1 Pyrodictiaceae archaeon | reverse complement strand
GACAGGAGGCGAGAGAAGCCGCGAGAGAAGCAGGAGAGACGGCCTCCCAGAGCCCACCAAACAACGCGACAACAACCAGGTAGATAACCGTAGCAACAGAGATCAGCAAGTAGCTATACACGAGCTTAGCCAGGTAGAGAGCCTCCGGCCCAACCGGCGCAACCCGGAGACCATCAAGCGTACCCCTGTCAGCCTCCCTGACGAACCCCGAGAGGCTCCCAAACACGGCCAAGAACACCATAACCAGGGAGGCCGCGACAGAGGCGGCAGCCGGGCTAATCCCCGCAACCCCACCCATCACATACGCCACAAGCACACCCGCAGCAACAGCGAACACTGCGACGGAGCCAGCCTCAACCCTTCTCCTCATATCTACACGCACATCCTTAGCAACCATCGCCGCAACACTGCCAAGCCAGCCCAACACGCAGACCCAGGGAGAAGAGAGGAGAAACCCTAGGGGAACCTAGCGGTGAAAAACGCACCCCAGGCAACGAGAGGAGAAATCCTCGAAGCAAAAGATAGGAGAAAACAGGGAAACGGGGAACACAGGAGGGGTCCTCACTGGGCGCCGGCTCCCCGGCCAGGCTTAGTCCACCACCACCGCCTTGGTCTTCGCGGCGACCTGCTGCGCCGGCACCTTCCCGTTCCGTTTACCGCTTATCATGGCCTCAATCTCCTCGACGCAACGCGGCCCATAGAGAGCCACCGCAGCCATGTAGTGTGGCAGCTCATGCCTCACATACGCCTCTATCACCTTGGCCTCGGCGCGGCGCAGGAACTCCGCGAGGGTCGAGACGGAGATGCCTAGCTTCTTCGCCAGGTCCTTGAGGCTAACCTTGCGTGGGAAGTTGTAGTATCCCCGGAGGTAGGCGTAGATGAGGGCCAGCTCCTGCTTCTCCGTCAACATGTAGTCCATGTCGTCAACGCTACGGGTGTCGAGTATCTCGCAGCCGAAGCCGTTCCTCAGGCCCTGCAATACATTACTCCGTGCAACTATCAGCTCATAGAGCACGCCCTGCGGCAGAATTAGCACGCTCTTAACCATGGCCCCGGGTATAACGGGGTTCAGGGGACAGGCCCCGCTCCTGGCAACGGGGCACACACTCTCAGCATCGTGGCCAAGCACTATCCTGACAAGCTTATTGAACTTATTCTCGAACAACACCTGGTGGTATATGCCCTTAGCCCTGGAGAGCGCCGCGCTGAAGCCCCGGAGAGCCTCCTTGCCCCCACTCACGCGGAGCCAGAGCTCCCCGTAACCCTCCCCAGGGAACTGAGCGACACGGAGAACACGGGCAGCAAGCGGAGGGATAGACGAGATAAGGGAGCCAAGCCCATCACCGTCAACGCCGCGACAGGCACTGGCGGGCTCAACGGCCTCCCTCATTATCTCCACGAGGGGGCACTGTACGCGCCGCAGGCAGAACACCAACAGCGGCTTATTCGGCATACCTCACAGCACCACCCATCACGCACAGCGACACCGTGAACCCCCACACCAGGGGACGATACAGGCAGGCCAGAGCCCCCACCGGTATTAGGGGAAGCCCCGCCCACTACCCCCAGGCGTGAGGAATACCCCGGGGGAACACTGTTCCCCGGGTCTGTAGGGCCCACTTCTAGGGGCCCCACGGGTACTTATTATTTAACGCTCAACAGTGCTATATAATTATCATGCGGGACACTACCCCCGGTGTCTCCATCTATCCACGGCGCCTCAGCGCCGCCACGGCCACAGCAGCGACAGCCACCGCCCCCAGGGCCAGCAACTCCCCCGCTAGGCCCCCGGACCCGGGCCCACCGCTACGACACCGGCACAGGGATTGCCCAGTTGTAGCTGAGACTCCTCCTCTCCTCAGCGTCCCGGCCCCCGCCGTGCCATGCTCAGCAGCAGTAGCGGTGGCCACCGCATTCACGCCAGTGCTGCCAGCTGCCTCACGGCCAGGGGACCTGGTAAGGGCTGCCTCAGGCCCAGAGGGGCTTTGGTGCTCCTTGTTCCGCGACACCTTCCGGCAGATAGGGATCCTGGACAAGTGCACCGCCTTGGGGTTCTCGAGGAGGACTGTGATGTTCAGCTCCTGGACTGTGGGGAGGAGGGCGCCCCAGGCCTCGAGGACCCTGGGGCCACAGGTCTCGTTGATGTAGCCGAGGAGGTCTATTATGCTGTATATCCTCGGCTCGCTCGCGTTAAGGGCCTCGGTGAACACACGGTGCAGCGCCGCGCTGTATGCGTCTCTGCCGCAGAGCTGGAGGCTGAGGGCCCAGAGGAGCGCATGGGCACGGGCCCATACCGCGTAGGGCTCGCCGCTGTCGACGCCTTCCTCAGCGTAGGGGGCTGCCAGGCGGTAGAGGCTACGGTTGTACAGGTAGAGGCCCCGGAGGGCTGTGAACTCGACCACCGCCTCCTCGAAGCTGAAGTCACCGTAAACCAAGCCATCGTTTATCCAGCCATGGAGCGACTCATGGACAAACACGTGGACATACCAGCCGAGGGGAGTAGCCACTAGGCGGTCATCGACAAGGAACACCGCGCCAAGACTATACGCTGTCCCAGGCGCCAACAGGGGGAACTCACGGGGAGAGGCGAGAACAGCCACGACAGGGCTGCGGGGCGAGGACCCCAGGAC
>JALUFI010000181.1:0-380 GCA_027043685.1 Pyrodictiaceae archaeon | reverse complement strand
CCCCAGGACACTAGTGCCCGCCCTGCGGGCCGCCCCGACAGCGGAGGCGAGGACCCCTGGCTCAGCGCCCCGGAACCCCCTGTAGACGACGAGGCTGAGATTAGCTCGGGGGAGATCATAGACCCGGTACCGAGTGGAACTAGCAACCACTATACCGTCGTAGAGGTAGTAGCGGCGAAACAGCTCGCCGGGAACCCTGTAGGGCCCCCCAGGCGGCCCGTAGCCCCTCCAATCAAGCCCGCTCCTAGCCACGTAGCCCCTCGGAGCCTCGACTACAACCCTGACACTAGCCGCCCCACCCAGCCGGTCAAGCGCATCCACCAGCCCGAGAGAGGGACACACAGAAGCCAAGACATAGTACAATGGTAATACCACAAGGT
>JALUFI010000180.1 GCA_027043685.1 Pyrodictiaceae archaeon | reverse complement strand
GCTCATCGTGGAGCTGCCGCACCTCGGGCCGGAGGGGGACAAGCTGACCCGGGCAAGGCAGGCAGTCCTCCTGGGCATAGTGGCTGGGCTCTACGAGGCCGTCGGGCACAAGGTGTACGTGGTCACGAACCCGGAGCAGGCCAAGCGATACCTCGGCAAGGGCCTCGTAGCCTACCTCGAGAAGCACGGCGACTCCGCAAGGATAGTCGTGGAGGGCGTCTAGCCCCCCGGGAGCCCCTCCAGGCAAGAGATATCCCTGCCCCCGCGCAGCAGCCGCCCCGGCCCCGGGGCGGGTAATGGCTAGGCTCTACACCGTTATTCCGCTCTGGGAGGCGGAGAGGCTGGCCCGTAGAGGCAGGCTCACCGTAGACGGCTCCATCGTGGTCGAGGAGAAGCTTGACGGAGTCCTCCTGGTCGCCTATGACGGCAGGCTCTACACGGGCTCCGGCCGCAGGGCCCCGGCCAGGCTGGCGAGGGGTCTCGAGGAGACGGGTGCCGGCGACGCGGTGGAGGCGAGCAGGGGAGGCAGGCTCATCTACATAGAGCTCTACGGCCGCTGCGTCCCCGGCGAGACCGGGCTCCACCGCAGCTACCCCGGGCCTTGCCACCGAGCAGCCTTCCTCGACGCCGCCAGAGCCCCCGGCTACGCCGGCCCCGTGGAGGAGGCGGCAGCCGTGGCGAGGCTGGTGCAGCACCCGGAGAGACTGGGCTACGCGGAGGCAGCCGGCCTCGAGGAGCCCCGGCGCATCGTCCTAGAAGCAAGGAGGGCCAGGCCCAGCGACCTCCTAGGCCTCCTCGCCCTCTACCCGGGCTCGGAGGGCGCGGTGGTCAAGCTCTACCGCTCCATGGGGCACCGCCTACCCCCCGACCACGGCGCCAAGCTCCGCGGCGGACTAGCAATCAAGATGCGGTGGGAGTGGTTCGCCCAGCAGTGGCGCTAGCCCCGCCTATTCATCCCCCCGCACTCCTTTCCCTGTGGGCTGTATGCGGGGCTCGAAGAGCGCTCCGTGTTCATGACTCGTTTTAACCCTCCAGCCCCGCCCCGGGGGTGCACCCTCCTACTCGGAGGGGTGCACCACTGCATGCGGCGCGCAGTCTTGGCAACCGCGTCTATAGTGCTGCTCATCATAGTTGCCGTGGCAGCCTACTATATGGCCTCCAGGAGCCAAGTAGGGGCCACGACGCCGGCCTCCGCGCCGCTCACGGCCACGGGCAGTAACCGGAGCAAGACAGCCGTCACGCATACCGCTACAGCAGCAGCTGCCGCACCGCAGTCTGCAAACAAGACACTAGTCATTGCCATGGGTGACTGGGGGCCTCCGAGCCCCTTCCTCTTCTACCCACGCGGCCCCGGCTACGTGCTCACAAGCCTGGTCTTCGACACCCTGGTGTGGAAGGACAGCCACGGTGTAGTGCCCTGGCTCGCCGAGAGCTGGGAGCACCCCGATCCCCGCACCTGGGTCTTCCATCTACGCCGCGGCGTCTACTGGCAGGACGGAGAACCCTTGACCGCCAAGGACGTGGTGTTCACATTCAAGTACCTAGAGAAGCACCACTGGGCCTGGAAGAACATAGACCCAAGCCTCATAGAGAACGTGTACGCGAAGGACAACTACACAGTCGTGATAAAGCTGGCAAGGCCCTACGCCTTCTTCCTAGAAGACTACGCCTCCACGGTCTTCATACTCCCGGAGCACATATGGAGCCACGTGGAGAACCCCTACACCTACCGAGGCAGAGACGCCTTCATAGGCTCGGGGCCGTACATGCTCGAGAGCTACCAGCCCCAGCAGGGCTACGTCTTCAGGGCAAACCCCAGGTTCTGGGGAGGCAAGCCCCTCTACCAGACAATCAAGGTAGTCGCAACCGGGTTCAACAACCCCCGCCAAGAGGCCCTGGCACTGATAAACGGCGAGGTAGACACAGCCACCTTCATGGGCAAGGCCTACCGCCTGGTACAGATGATAGAGAAGAGGCTCCCAGGTGCCCGGGTACAGAGCGGCCCAATGTACTGGGTCCTCTTCCTCGGCTTCAACCTAGACAAATGGCCCTACAACACCACAACCTTCCGCCACGCGATAGCCTACGCCCTCAACCTCACGGACCTAGTACTGAGGGTCACGGGGAGCCTCAAGGCAGCAGTGCCCGGGTCACCTGGCTACATACCACCCTACAGCGACTTCTACAACCCAGACATCCCCCACTACCCCTACAACCCCGGTAAGGCGCGCCGGCTCCTCGACAGCCTCGGCCTCGTGGACCGCAACGGCGACGGCTGCCGCGACCTCCCCAACGGGAAGCCCTGGCACCCGCTCCTAGTAGCGCCGAGCTGGTACACCCAGGAAGCCCTGGTCATACAGGACATGCTCCGCAGGGTGGGCATATGCATCCGGGTAAAGACCGTTAACTCGTTCAACCAGCTAGACAGCATAGTCAGGCACGGCGACTACGACCTAGAGATAAACGGGCACGGGGCAGTAGGCAACACCCCAAGCGGATTCACCTGGTACTTCAGCGGCCGCTTCGGCACACGCTGGAACAACAAGACCTACTGGAGCCTAGTAAGGAAGCTAACCGAGGCGGAGACGCCGCAGCAGGCCTACCACTACGCCAAGCTCCTCCAGAGGATAATAGCGGAGCAGCTCCCAAGGATAGCCCTCTACTACCCCAACATCTTCGTAGTAACCAGGCCGGGCGTAGAGGTGCACTGGTTCTTCACCAAGGGCGGGATAGACGGCGGCATACCCCTACCATACAACAAGCTCGCCCTCATAGCGCCGGGGAAGAACAAGTAGAGCCAGCCAAGTCGACGCCCCCCGCGGCGACGCATCCCCCTCGACGTTTTCCCCTCCACCTTGTACCCCGTGGCCAGGTCCTCCAGGGTGGTGGGCGTGGAGAGGCTCTGCTGCGAGCCCGTGGGAAGGGTGGTGCGCGGCGACGCGGCGGCGGAGGAGCAGCCGAGGGGCCGCGGCGAGGTAATCGCCTACAACGAGGAACTGATGACGCGGGAGGCACGGATAGTGCTGC
>JALUFI010000179.1 GCA_027043685.1 Pyrodictiaceae archaeon | reverse complement strand
CAGCTGGAGGCTGCGAGGAGCCTCGCGGAGGCCGTTCGCGGGGGACGGGTTTTCGCGCTGAGCGCGCCCACGGGCTTCGGCAAGACAGCCACAATTATCTATGGGCTGTTGCTGGCTGGCGCCGAGAAGGTTGTCTATGTTGTGCGTACGCGTAACGAGCTTGTCCCGGTTATCCGTGAGCTCTCAAGGTTTGGTGTGGAGGACTACGTGTTCCTCTACAGCGCGCGGCGCATGTGCCCGCTGCTCTCTGGCGAGGGGCTGAGCACAGAGGACTTCTGGGAGACTTGCCGCCTCCTCCGGCTCCGCGGCGAGTGCAGCTACTACCGTGGCTTGGAGCGGGTAGACGCGGAGCTTGTCGCTGCTATTGTTCGCCGGGCCTCGTCGCCCTTCGAGGCCGTCAAGCTGCTGGCGGGTAGCGGTGTGTGCCCTTTCTTCGCTTTGAAGCTCCTCATAGGAGGCTCTAGGTTCATAGTGGCCACCTATCCCTACGTGTTTAAGCGAGACATATTCCTCTCAGCCCTGGAGCCTCTTGACTATAGTGACTTCGTGCTCGTCGTTGACGAGGCTCATAGTCTGCTCAATGCACAGTCCCTCGCCGAGGCACGCCTCCCAATACACGATATTGACGCCGCGCTGGGCGAGATCGAGAGATACGGCCTGCCCGGCGGACTCGCTGAGGCGCTGGAGGAGCTGAAGAAGCTGGTGCTACGAGCGGCGCCGGCCAGTGATGGGCTGCGGAGGCTAGGCAGGGAGCGGGTTGCAGAGATACTTGGTGACCCCGACGTCTGGGGTGACGCGGCGTATGAGGTCAGGGTTGCCAAGCTCAGGGAGGCTCTGGAGGAGGGCGGGTCTCCACGGATCCGTGTAGCGTTGACACGCGTAGAGGAGGCTGCTAGGGCTGCCAGGAACGAGGGCTATCAGGCCTATGTTGCGCGAGAGGGGCGGAGGGTCTCGCTTACCCTTCTCCCCCTGGACCCGTGCGTCGTGGCTGAGGAGCCCCTTAACTCCACCAGGGCGGCCGTGTTGGCGAGCGGGACGCTCCCCCCGGAGAAGTACCTAAGGGAGACCCTCTGTATCCATAAGCCGCTGGTCTTCTATGACGTGGAGCTGCTCCACGGCCCCGTCATGCCTCCCGGGAATAGGTTCGTGGTAGTCACCGCGGAGCTTACTTCTAGGTATAGCGCCAGGAGCCCAAGCATGTACAGGCTTTACGCCGAATACATAGCTGCGACGCACCGCGCCGCTGACGGAGTCACGCTGGCTGTCTACCCTAGCTACGACTTCATGTCCAGCGTAGTGGCTGCGCTGAAGCCCCTCCTGGGCAGGGAGGGCCTTGTGGTCGAGGATAGGTCTACGAGCTACGACGAGGTCGCAGAGGCCGCCTCGAGGAGGAATATAGTAGTCAATGCTGTGGCTGGCGGCAAGCTCAGCGAAGGGGTAGAGTTCTTGGATGAGAAGGGCCGGAGCATGGTAACAAAGGTGTTCATCGCAGGCGTACCGTATCCACAGCCCGACGACTACCTCGAAGACCAGCTGGCGTCCCTCTCCAAGCGGCTCGGGAGAGAGGAGGCAAGGAGATACATGTACGACGTAACAGCCTCGGTTAAGGTGAGGCAGGCAGCCGGGAGGGCGCAGAGAAGCCCGGAGGACAAGGCAATCATAGTACTGGGGGATGTGAGGTTCCTTAGGAGGAGCCTCCGGGCACTGATACGGCTACCCATACACGAGACGGTATACACGCTTGAAGAGCACAGGGAAGCCGTCGAGAAGGCTGCGGAGAGACTGGGCCTCAAAGCCGCGAGGAGGGCTGAGAGAGGAGCCTAGGCCTGGAGCCCGCGGAGGCTCCTGAGCAGCTCCTCCCTGAGAGGCTCAAGCGCCGCTATGCGCTCCCTTAGTATGCGGTCGGCCTCGGCCTCTATCTCGTTCATGTACCTCTCGTAGAGGGCACTGAGCCTGGACCTAGCCTCAGCAATTACCTTCTCCTTGTCAAAGCCCTCGGCCACGACACTTCCACCCCTCGGGCCCTGCTCCGCACGGCTGTGAGGCACCAGCGTTTGTGAATTATAAATGCGTTGTGCGTGAAAGCCCACAGCCTGGAGAGCATGGAGACTTAGGCTGGGAGGAGCTGGGTGTGGTGCCGGGAGTGACCCGCCCCCTGCTCATCCAGCCCCGGGGACGCGGGGTAGGTTGCAGGGGACCGGGGTTCGTGTCGCCTCACTCCCCCAGGGGGCTCCTCTTATCCCCTCTGCCCGCTGCAGAGACTCTCAACATAGGGGGCGCCCACGCGTAGAAGCCTGGACGCGAGGAACTCGTGGGAGCTGTGGAGCTCGACTATGTTGGGTACGCCTAGTACGCTACGGGGCTCTCCGCCGAGGACGCGGGCAAGCGCCTCTGCGACAAGCCTCTCTACTTGCTGTTCGAGGCCGGGGATCTCGTCCGGGCTCAAGCATTCAATAACAAGGTCTATGTCTTTGTCCCCGAGCCCCTCACTCGGCTCTCCTCCATGCAGGTCGGTGAGGTAGACGCTTCTGCCGAGGACGCTACATATACAGCCTGCTATGGCCTCGGCTATCCCGTGCTTGACCCGTTGCCACTCGAGGCTCCTCCACCCCTCCCTCCGCAGCGCCTCAACCACGCCTGGGTCGAGGCTGCCGAGCACGTTGCTGAGGCGCTCCTCTAGACAGAGGGGGAGGCTGCCGGCCTCCTCGTTGCCTGCCACGGCCTGACTCCTGGGGTAGAGGGCTGCGTGCCCCCCGCGGGGGAGGTTAGGTAGCCTGCCCCGGAGTGAACGGAGACACTAGGGGTAGAGGCGTACGAGGCCTGGCCTGGGCTGCAGGCTGCCTGGCTCCGCTACGTGTAGCTCAAAGGGTCTGCCCGCGTCGGTCAATGCATGCATCCTTATCCCGGAGGCCTCGGCCAGCTTCCTCAGTATCTCCTCCAGGGTCTCCTCCACCTCGCGCTCAATTACCTCCTTCTTGTTAATAACGACCACCAGGTCTATGTCGTTACCCGCATAGTCGTCGCTGAGCTCTATATAGTATACCTG
>JALUFI010000178.1 GCA_027043685.1 Pyrodictiaceae archaeon | reverse complement strand
GTGAGGCTCAGTGTTCCCGGGGCCTCTGTGGCCTCTGCTGCGCGGAGCAGGCCACCCGGGTATGGCATGTAGGCGTTGACGACAACGACGCTGTCTCTTGGTAGAGGGTGGAGGCCTTTCTCGTCCCTTATGAGTATGCTTCTTGTCGGGATTACTATGGTTAGCTTGTTGGCGTTGATTAGCGTGTTTACTGCGTAGGCCGCTGTGGGTATGAGCAGTGCCGTGATTATTGCTAGCGCCGTGCCGCGTCTCAATAAGCCCACCTTGGGTGTGCTTAGCGCCGCCGAGGGGCTAGGTGTTGTGTATGGGTGTGGTTGTGAAGCTGGTTACGTCTCCTTGGCTTGGAGGCGTCCCCGGTCTCCGCGGCTCGTTGCTAGGCGGCGTAGTGCCTCTACTAGCCTCGTTGAGCCCATGCGGTGGCCGGTTGCCCTTCTCGGCGCCTTGACTAGGACTGGGTGGCCTAGGAGGTTCATCTGGCCTGTGAGGAGTGCTGTGCCCCTGGGGAGCCTGGTGAGGCGGTCCCTTAGCTGTGGGGGGAGCCCGCCGGCTGCCCTGGCTATGTAGGCTACGTCGTCGGGCGCGCTCCTGAAGACTAGGAACGTGTTTATCATGCTTAGCACTACTGGGTCTATGAAGCTTGGCCTCTGGCTGACCATTACTAGGCTTATGCCGAATTTCCTGCCCTGGGTTGCTATTAGTGAGAGGTAGTCGCGGGCGAGGCTCCAGGCGACGGGGTAGGTGCGGGGGTTGGGGGCGTAGTTCTGGGCCTCCTCTATGACTAGGGCGGTGTAGCGCTCCTCTCCCCGGGTCTTGTAGTCTGTGAAGCGGCGGTAGAGGAGCCTGGCGAGGTAGGCTATGACTAGCTGCTTGACGGGGAGCGGTACCCCCGGGGCGCCCTCGGGGGAGAAGTCGAGGATGACCATCGCCGGGGCCGCTGTTGCCTCGTCCACTAGGCGGTCGTCGAGGCTGGGCCTTGTGCTTAGGAGGCGGTACTGCTGGGCCAGGTCGGCCCTCGCCTTCTCCACGGCGCTCTTCACTGCCCGGCCCGTCTGGGGATGGAAGGCCGCGCCGGGGCCCCTGCTCAGCGCGTCGATAGTGTCCATAAGCTCCTGGGTCCTCGTGGTGAGCAGCTCTGTGAAGCTCACCGCTCCCTCGTATTCGCGCAGCGCTCTCTCGAGGAGGCTCACCTGTAGCTCGTTTAGCTCCACGCCGCCGCTGCGGTAGGCGGCTATGAACTCCGCTATCTCCCTGGCGGTGAAGCCGTCTAGGCTTATGGTTAGGGGCCTTGTGTAGGGCCGGTACCGGGCCGGTGAGGAGGGGAAGACGAGGCGGAGGACCGCCTGGTACTCTCCGACGCGTCTCCCGGAGGCGTAGGCCTCGTGGTAGTCCAGGTAGTCTCCGTTCGCATCCACAACGAATACGGGTAGGGCTCCGCGCAGCCCGTCGCCGAGGGGTATCCGGGAGAGCTTCTCGAGGAGGGCGCCGACGGCGTAGCTCTTCCCGCTCCCCGTCTCCCCGAAGACCCCGAGGTGCATGGTTATGTTCTCGACGCTGAGCGGGGCGCCGAGGCCCCGGTAGCCGAGCAGCTCCCCGAACCAGATGACCCCCGGCTCCTCCTCGCCGAGGCCCAGCATCTCGCGCAGCTCCCCGGCGCCAAGGAGGCGGACACGGTCACCCGGCCACGGCGGGGCGCCTGGCTCGGAGAACCCGCCTGGCCCCGGCGTGCCGAGCACCGTGGCCTCGGCGACGACGTAGCCCTCCTCAGCGGCTATGCTGGGGAGCCGGCCCAGCCTCCGGGCCGCGCTCCACTCATCCCCCTCGCCGAACACCGGGCTGTAGGGCCTCAGCGACTCGACCCTCGCCACGACCCTGGGGCCCCTGCCCTCCGTGGCGACGAGCATCCCCTCGCGGAGCAGCTGCTCACCGTCACGCGTCAACTGGAACCGGAGCACCGTGCTAGTAGAGCCGGACAACACGTAGCCGACGACGCCTCCACCGCCCACGGCGCCTCAGCCCACTACATGGGAGGCGGCAAGAGAGGGCATCTGGGCTCCCTGGGGGCTTCCCTTCTTAACGCCCTCTGGGCGGGGCTCCCCCCGTACCCGGTGCTGGCTCGTTGAGTGCTCTGGAGGAGGCCGTCAGGAGGCTTGGGGGGAGCTTCGAGGCTAGGGGTGGCGAGGCCTGGCTGGTGTTTGGTGAGAGGGGGTTCAGTCTCGCCGATCTACCCGCTGAGGCGTTGAGGGAGCTGCTGGGCTACGAGCTGGTGGTTATTGTTGAGAAGGGGTTCGGCGAGGAGGGCACGGATTACTACTACTATGTGCGGCGCAGTGAGGTCGAGAGGCTTCTCTCGGAGAAGGAGGCGGGCACGGCCGCTGACTGATAGGCGGGGCTAGGCTCCTGGGCTGTGTCGGTGGCCGTGGCCTGGGCTGCCTGGGGGCCAGCCCTGGCCCAGGGGGTCTAGGGCTCCGAGGGCGAGGCCTGCGCCGAGTAGGCCGAGGAGCAGGGGGAGCATTGCTGCGCCTATGCCCAGGGCTGCCAGGCTCTCCACCAGCTCCTCCTCGCCGGGGGAGGGCTGGCCGCTGCCCACGCGCTCCACTAGGGGCTCGCTGCTCGTCCCGCGCCTCTGCGGGGATAGCAGCTCCGCGGCGTGTAGTAGGAGCCTCCTCGCCTCGGGTAGGGCGTCGAGCCCCTTCTCGGTGAGGACTATCCTCCGCCGCTTCAGCACTAGTAGGCGTCGCTCGGTCTTCTCCTCGAGGTAGCCCCTCGCCGCGAGCCTCTCGGCAACCCTCTTCACGGCCGCTGGGTCGGCGTTGAGGAGGCCTGCTATCTTCTCAACCGTGTCCGCGCCCGCCGCGACGGCTAGGAGGACCGCGGCCTCGGCGGCCGTGAGGCCTCCATCGTCCTGGCCTGGGCTAGTCATCGCCTACGCCGCCCTCGCCACAGCACTTGCAGGGGGTGTGCTCTGGCGCTATTACCGGTACCGCTGCTCCGGCGGCCCCCGGCGGGGGTGCCGGGGCGGGTTGCCGCTGATAGACCACGTGCAGGCT
>JALUFI010000177.1 GCA_027043685.1 Pyrodictiaceae archaeon | reverse complement strand
CCACAACCCCCTTCAAAAGCCTAGCCCCCCGGGGCAGCGAGGGCACCAACGCCGGAGAAGCGGAGAAGGGGCCTCAGCCGCCACGGTATACACTCACAGCCCCCGGCTAGGGGGCTCGGCTGGGCAAGTCCACGTCACCGGCCGCTTGCTGGTGGCGGTGGCGCCCGGCGCCCCGGTAATTAGGGCTCCAGGCCGCCCCGGGCCCCCGCCCTGGTGGGAGGGCTGTGGGTCTCCTTGGCTCCCTGCTCCGGGGCCTCGCCGTCCGCAGGCCCGGCGCCCAGGGATCAGGGCCACTGGTCCACGAGGCCGCCCTGAGGGCCGAGAGGGCTCTCCGCGGCGTGGAGCTACCCGGCTACGACGTCGACATAGTCTCGGCGGGGCTCGTGGAGAGGATAAGGGTGAGCCACGACGGCAGAGCGGTGATGGTGCTCCTGGGCTACAAGAAGTCCGACCCCGGGTGCAGCTTCTGCCGCTTCATAAGCGCAGCCGCCTGGGCGAAGATAGTCGAGTCGAGCCTCGAAGCGCTGCGGGGCGCAGGGTTCCAGCACATAATCCTCGTGGACGCGGATACAGGCGCCGTCCTCGCCGAGGAGCAGTGAGGGGGGAGGCCCCAGGGGGCTGTATCCCCATGGGGCCTTGGGACCGGGCGGCGGTTGGTTGGTGCCGCCGCGGGGATTCGAACCCCGGACCGCCCGGTCTTCAGCCGGGCGCTCTCCCGCTGAGCTACGGCGGCTGCCAGGAGGCCTGGCCTCCTGGGCCCCGCGTGTGTATTGGCGACGGTGACGGGTTCCCGGGTTTATAAAAACTGCGTGATGCCTTCTGGCTGAGCTAGCCCTTGAGGCGTAGCCACTGCGCGGCCTGGGCTAGGCTGTAGAGTACCTCGTGTACGCCTATGCCGTGTATGTCTATCTTTATCAGCGACATGTCGCCGTATAGGCTGCGTAGCCAGAGGTACCAGTGGCTAAGCACGACGTCGGGGTTATCCATTGTCCTTGGCTTCGCGCCCGGGGTCCATGTCATTGTGTCTATGTATGTCATGTTTGCCTGGAACTTGCCGAGCAGTGTGCTCTTGAGGTGGCCGCTTAGCTGCCAGGGCCATAGCGTGGTCAGCTCCCCCTCCGGGACCGAGCCTATGTAGGCCTCGAGCACTATTGCCGCGTCGTTGTAGTAGTCGTCGCCCGGGTCTATGATGTAGTAGTACTTGCCGCTATAGGTCTCCTCTACTGCGAGCGCCGCGCTGAATATCCCCTTGGTGGTGTAGAGCCTTATGAGGTAGTAGTGCTGGTTGGTCCCGGTGGCCGAGGCCTGGAGGAGCCCGTAGGCCAGGAGGGCTAGGCTCCAGGGGTCGCCAGCCCTCAGCATCATCGTCTCGTTGGGGAGCTGTAGGCCGCCGTAGGCCACCCTCACCTCGTAGCTGTAGGGGTCTATGTAGCGCGTGGCCTGGGGGAGCTGTATCGTGTACCCGGTCTCTATGTAGGTGAAGACCCTCTCCGCCCTGTAGGCTAGGCTGTAGCCCTGGATTCCCAGCCGGGAGGCCTCCTGGAAGCACTGGTTGGCTGCGAGGCGTAGTGCTTGGTCGTAGAACTTTGCCTCGAGGGACTGGTTTACCGCCTCGTACCAGGCTGCCGTGCGTAGCACCGCCTTGCGGAGCGCCGCTAGCTCGCGGAGGGTTGCATTCAGCACCTTTGTCTCGTTCCGGAGGGTCTCCCTTAGCTCGCTGCACTCCTCCTGCTTGGAGGCCAGCATCCTCTTGAGGTCAGCGACCTCCGTCTCCAGGCTCTTCGCCTTGCTGAGGAGCTGGCTGTAGCTCGCCCTGAGCCGCTGGTAGTCCTCTAGGAGCCTCGTGTAGTTGGCCCTCAGCGCCGCGCAGCTCGCCGCGGCTGCGCGGAGCCTCGCCACCGTCTCGTTCATCTCCATTATTTTCTGCCTGGCCGCGGCTAGCTCGGCCAGCAGCTTCTCCATCCTCTCCCTGAGAATCGTCGCGTTCTCCGCGGCCACCCTGTAGAGCTGCTTAGCGCGGCTCAGCTCCTCCTGGAGCCTGGCCGCCTCCCTCTGGTAGGACTGGAGGCTCATCTCCAGCCTACTGTTCTCCCTTCTGCAGCTGTTTAGCTCCGAGATGCTCCTCTGGAGCTGCGCCGTCTTCTCGGCCAGGCTCTGGTTAAGCTCCTTGACTAGCCTGGTTAGGTTCTCGAGGCGGCGCTGCAGCTCCGCCTTCTCAGCGCTGCACGCTGATAACTGCTTCCTGACTCCACTCAGCGCCGCGTTCCCGACGATTATCACCGCGACGAGAACCACTATGCCCAGGGAGAGGCCCGCGAGGAGCGACCTGGGCTCCATGCTGCTCCCTACTAGTCTACGCTGCCCGGGCCCCCTGGGGCTTTTTTCGTGAACCACGTGTTCGCTTGGAGCCTCTGGTGTGGGTGCGGGGCAGGGTGTCCGATGTACTTGAGGAGATCTTTGAGCGCGTTGTGGAGAGCAGGATATTCCGTAACCGGGACATACTGAGCCCCGACTATATCCCGGACCGGCTGCCTCACAGGGAGGAGGAGATACGCCGCGTCGGCAGCGTGTTGGCGCAGGCGCTGAGGGGGAGCAGGCCCAACAACTTGTTCATCTACGGGCTCACTGGGACTGGGAAGACCGCGGTAACGCTATACGTGTTGAAGAGGCTCCGGGAGAAGGCGAGGCAGCTCGGCGTCCCCGTCGACTACGTCTACGTCAACACGAGGCAGAGGGATACCCCGTACAAGGTGCTCGCCGACATAGCCTCGAGCATCGGGCTCCGTGTCCCCTTCACCGGGCTCTCCACCGCCGAGGTATATACTAGGCTCGTCAGGGCCCTCGCCCGTGGACGCGGTGTCCTCATCGTCGTCCTGGACGAGGTTGACTGGCTGGTCCGGCGGAGGGGCGACGACCTCCTCTACAAGCTCACCAGGATAGGCTACGAGCTCCCCAGGGGCTCCACGAAGGTCTCAATAATAGGCATCACTAACGATGTCCGGTTCGTGGAGATGCTTGACGCGAGGGTGAGGAGCAGCCTGGGCGAGGAGGAGGTCGTCTTCCCGCCATA
>JALUFI010000176.1 GCA_027043685.1 Pyrodictiaceae archaeon | reverse complement strand
CCCTCAGCCCTGAGCTGAGGAAGCAGTATGGCGTCAAGACGCTTCCAATCCGTAAAGGTGACGAGGTCGTCATCCTCCGTGGCGGGTTCCGCGGCCACCGCGGCAAGGTGGCCAGGGTCGACCTGCGCCGCATGAGGATATACGTTGAGGGCGCCACGGTAAACAACGCTAGGGGTGAGCCAAGGTACTACCCCATACACCCATCCAACGTGATGATAGTGAGCCTGGACCTCAGCGACAAGAAGAGGAGGGAGCTGTTGGAGAGGAAGAAGGCCGCCAGGGAGCTCTACAAGGCTCTCCAGGAGGCAGCCCGGGGCGCCTCGGGCGCCGCCGGGCAGGGTTAAGAGGGGGGCCACGCGGGGCAGCCCCTCCGCCCCTGGGAGGAGGTGAAGTAAGAGATGGCCCGCATGGGTGGCAGGCGCCACCTGAAGACGCTCGCGGCTCCCAAGTTCTGGCCCGTGCGCGGCAGGGTAGGCGTGTTCACGGTCAAGCCGTCGCCCGGGCCCCACCCCATTGAGCGCTCCATCCCGCTCCTCATACTCGTGCGCGACGTCATGGGGTACGCGAAGACAGCGAGGGAGGCAAGGAAGCTGATAGCCGAGGGCCACTTCAAGGTCGACGGCAGGGTGAGGAGGAACTACAAGTACCCCGTTGGCTTCATGGACGTGGTAGAGATAGTTGACACGGGCGAGACCTTCCGCCTGCTCCCGTACCCCGTGAGGTTCTTCACGCTGCACCCGATAAGCAAGGAGGAGGCGGGCTTCAAGCTCGGCAGGATAGAGGACAAGTCCACGGTCAAGGGTGGGCATATCCAGCTCCACCTCCACGACGGCCGCAACGTCCTCATAAGGGTCGAGGACCCCACTAACCCCGTTGAGGCGAAGCAGTACCGCACCCTAGGCACGGTGAAGATCAGCATCCCGGAGCAGCAGCTCCTTGACTACGCTCCTCTCGAGGTAGGCAGCCTCGTCATAGTCTTCGGCGGCCGCAACGTGGGCCGCGTCGGCCGCGTGGTCTCGATACAGAGGGGCCTCAGCAGGGCACGGAGCATAGTAACCCTGGAGGACGCTAGGGGCGAGAAGCTGCAGACAAGCCTCGACTACGTCTTCGTCATCTCCAGGCCCGGCGAGGACGAGCCCTGGATAAGCCTCCCGGAGGGTGCGTGGAAATGAGCGCCGCCAGGCTTGAGTCCCCGCTGCCCCTCAGCCCCGAGCAGGTAGCCGCTATCAAGGAGCGCTGGGAGAGCAACCCCATGCTACGCCCCAGGATAGCCAAGGTCACTGTCAACATAGGCGTCGGCGAGTCCGGTGAGAGGCTGCAGAAGGCCGCCAGGGTACTAGAGATGCTCACCGGGCAGAAGCCATCGGTGAGGCGCGCCAAGAGGACCATAAGGGACTTCGGGATAAGGAAGGGCGAACCCATAGCAGTGATGGTTACGCTGCGCAGGGATAAGGCGATAGAGTTCCTCCGCAAGGCCCTCCAGGCGGTCGGCAACAAGCTGCGCGCAAGCCAGTTCGACGAGTTCGGCAACGTCGCCTTCGGCATAAAGGAGCACATAACCATCCCCGGCGTCCGCTACGACCCAGAGATAGGCGTCTTCGGCATGGACGTGGTCGTGACTATCGAGAGGCCCGGGTACCGCGTAGCCCGCAGGAGGAGGGCCAGGAGCCGCATACCCCGCAGGCACCGCGTAACCAAGGAGGAGTCAATGGTGCTCCTCCACGAGCTATTCGGAGTGGTTATAGAGCCCAGGTAGACGGCTGCCACCAGTCACCGGGGGTGAGACGGGATGGGGAAGTACAGGCCTCCGCGCGTGGTTAAGTACGGGCGCGGCGCCTACCGCTGCCAGCGCTGCGGCAGCCACGACGCAGTGATCAAGAAGTACGGCCTCATGCTCTGCAGGCAGTGCTTCCGCGAGCTAGCGGTCAGCCTAGGCTTCCGCAAGTACAGTTGAGCACCGAGGACCGGGGGTGAGCCGGGGCCATGGTAATGCTTGACACGCTGGCCAACGCCCTAGCCTCTATCGTGAACGCCGAGATGCGGGCGAAGCCTGAAGTAGTTATCATGCCTGCATCCAAGCTGATAATCAACGTGCTCCGCGTGATGCAGAGGGAGGGCTACATAGGCGAGTTCGAGTACATAGATGACGGCCGCTGGGGCAAGATAAGGGTCAGGCTGCTCGGCCGCATCAACAAGGCTGGAGTCATAAAGCCGAGGTACTCCGTCAGCTACCGCGACCTCATACGTATGCCCGACTGGCTGCGCAAGTACCTACCCAGCAGGGACATAGGTATACTGATAATATCGACTAGCCAGGGCGTTATGAGCCACCGCGAGGCAATAGAGAAGGGCATAGGCGGCGTAGTCCTGGCCTACGTGTACTAAGCCCCGCGGCGAGGAGGAGTGTTTCTCCGACCCCGCGTCCTCCGCGTGTATTCTTCACCCCTCCGGGCCTAGCCACGGGCCGGCATCGCTATATTGATACACTTATAGAGGCCCCCGGTAGGGGTGCCCCTTCTTCGCCCGGGTTACCCGTCCACGGCGAAGGGGGCAGAGCGTCCTGAGGCGCTGCCTCGGCTCAGGAAGGGTGGCGGGTCATGGTTAAGCACGTACACGTGGTTGAGGAGGTAAGGATACCGGAGGGTGTAGAGGTAAGCGTCGACGGCATGAAGGTCACGGTCAAGGGGCCTAAGGGTGAGCTGAGCCGCGACTTCTCCCACGCCCGTGGCGTGCTGATAAGGCTCGACGAGGACGAGGAGGGCAAGAAGGTGGTTGTTGAAGCGTACTTCGCCAACCGCAGGCTCAAGGCCCTGGTGGGCACGATAGCTTCTCATATATCTAACATGATTACCGGCGTCACCAAGGGGTACCGGTACAAGCTGAAGATAGTGTTCTCCCACTTCCCGATAAGCGTCAAGGTAGAGGGCGACAAGGTGCTTATAGAGAACTTCCTCGGCGAGAAGGCCCCGAGGGTTGCAAAGATAATGCCCGGCGTGACGGTTAAGGTCCAGAAGGATGACGTCATCGTTGAGGGTATTGATATAGAGGCTGTGGGGCAGACGGCCGCTAACATAGAG
>JALUFI010000175.1 GCA_027043685.1 Pyrodictiaceae archaeon | reverse complement strand
GACCGAGACTCATACCACGCCTGCCGTCTTCGAGTTCGAGAGCAGCAGGGTCCAGATGCCCTCGGTCACCGAGGTTGTCGACAGGGCGGTTGAGAAGACCCTCTTAGCCACGAGGATAGCTGGCCCCCTGTCGCCCGGGAAGTACACAGTTGTGTTGATGCCGCAGGCCCTGGCGGAGCTGCTGGAGGAGACGGTTGCCGTCGCGCTGAACGGGGAGGCGGTGGTTAGAGGTAGGAGCCCCTACCGCGGCAAGCTAGGCGAGAAGGTGATGGACGAGAGGATAACGATAATAGATGACGGCTTGCTGAAGGGCGGGGACGCTACGGCAAGGTTCGACGGCGAGGGCGTGCCTATGAGTAGGAAGGTTCTCGTGGAGAAGGGTGTGCTGAAGGGCTTCGTATACGACACCTACTGGGGCAGGAGGGCCGGCGCCGAAAGCACCGGCAATGCGGTGCGCGGTGGCTACGCTTCAACACCCTCGCCGGGCTTCACCAACATGGTGGTGGAGCCAGGTGACGCGTCACCGGAGGAGCTGCTGGAGGGCAGAGTCATAGCTGTCTACAGTGTCCAGGGAGCCCACACATCCAACGCGGAGACCGGCGAGTATGGCGTATTGGCGAACCCGGCGATACTCTACGAGAACGGTGAGCCACGCGGCTGGGTCCCGGGCCTCATGATAGGGGGTAGGATATACGATGAGCTGTTGAATAACGTGGAGGCGGTGGGCAGGGCAGCGGAGAAGGCGTTCCCGGGCATCACGCTGCCTCCTATAAGGCTGCGCGGCATAGCGGCGGCTCCCAGGGGCTAGCATAGGTACTCAAACACTGCCTCCGAGAGGCCCTCGAAACGGTAACGGATGACCAGTAGGTCCCTTGTTTTACACGCCTCATCCGGGCTCGTGGAGAGGGCCTTCCCCGCCTTCTCCTCGACGAGGCTACGGAGCCACTCGGAGAGCTGTCCGTAGGGCGTCTTAGACTCCAGCACGGTCCTCCGCACCTCCGCGGGGTCGGGGACAACTGTGTCCAGGCCGGCCCCGGGCCCTGGGTGCCCGGCGGCGGAGAGGCCGGCAACCATCAGTGCGTAGACGGGGCTCGGGACGAGTATGCGGCACTTCTTGCCGCGCCTACGGACTATGACCGCGTAGCTGCCGGGGCGGCCGGTGTAGCCGGCTCTCCTCCACCCCTCGGCGGGCTCCGAGCCAGCACCGAGCCCCAGGGCGGCGGCTGCGAGTATAGGCTCCGCGCAGAGCACCGTGGAGCTGTCGGCGAGCCTCTCCTCGAAGGCCGCGAGCGCCTCCGCGTCCTCGTCTAGCCAGGAGAGCAGGGGGGCCCACCTGGGCTCGGCCAGCGGCCGCACCTCCTCCGCGGCGTCCAGCATCTCGTAGTACGCGTCTATAGCGTACTCGTAGAAGTAGTCGACGCCGGTCACGTGGCCGGCAGCGATGGCGGCGAAGACGGTTGCCGCTGCGCCCTGGGCGCCGCGGTGCCCGGCCACGCGGAGCCTGGATGCGGTGTAGTCCAGGAAGCCCCGTGCCCAGGCCTCAGGCTCCCCTAGCGGCGGCTCCGCAGCCCCCAGCGCCTATCCCTAGCCCCTCCGGGGCCCCGGGGCCGGGGGCTCTTAGCCGCAGAGCCCCTCCGCTTAAGGGGAGCAGCTGCCCTCTAATCCTCGGCCTCGCCGGGCCCGGGGAGAGCTACGACTTCGCCCCTCCTTGCGGCTCGGAGCGCGACCTCGCCCGCCAGCCAGGGGCTCCGCAGCACCGGTGCCCTCGGGGGCCCCTCGAGCCACACCCTGCGGTAGGTCTCCGCGACGCCCCGGGCAGAAACCGCGGCCGGAGCCTCGCCCTCCTCCAGGGCCCTCTGGGCCAGGAGCTGCTTCGCCTCCAGAAGCGGCTTAGCGACTGGAACAGAGAAGCGCCACAGCCGCTGCTCGGCGAAGGTCTCGTAGCTCGTCCAGCTGTACCATTTTCTCCACATCTTATCCAGCACCCTCTCTATGAGCTCCGGGTCCTCGGGCTCCGAGGTGTCTACCGTGAACTCGTATAGGGCGCGGTAGGGGCAGAGGTTACATGCAACCCTCGGTATACCGTCAAGGTAGTCCGGGTGTATGAGCCCCGTCTCCCTCACTATCTCCACGACGTCGAGTAGCGTGAAGAGATAAGTCGGCCTGAACTTCCTGCCCGCGAGGACTATCCTGGCGGCGAGTGCCTTAGTGAGCCTCTCGAACCTCTTCGGGCTCTCGGTTAGCCTGTCCCCCACGACCTCTATCACGCTGGGGTCCTTCTTCCTCAGCTCACGCATGGGCCTAGCCTTGTACATCGTGCAGAACCGGAACCCCCTCCGCGGCATACCCTTCCACTTCAAGAGTGTCTTCATAACCCTCCTGGGCGCCTCCCGGATATCTATCTCTATGCCCAGCCTCCGCGCAACCGTTTCGACAAACCTGACGCTCCTCGGCGACTCCAGGAAGGGTATGTGGATATACATCACATGGAGGCGGAAATCGACGCGCTCCTGCAGCCGGAGCAGCGTCACGAGGGCGGCGACGCTGTCCTTCCCCCCGCTGAAGCCGAGCAGCACCGTCTTCCCACGCAGCTCCCTCCCAACCAGCCTCGCCAAGTAATCCGCGTACTCGTCGAGATCAGCCACAGCTCTTGCATGGACGTAGGGCGGCGAGGCGGTCCAGGACCTCAGCGGCACAAAGCCCCTCTCGCCGCCGAGCCGCTGGAGCCACAGCATCCCCCTGCCGTCAAGAAGCCCGGTGACCTCCCATGCCTCGAGCCCATTCATCCAGAGGTAGTAACGGCAGCCGCCCCTGGGCCTGCAGAGCTTCGTTGCATCGCCCCCCGTGCCGATGACGCCTACAAGCTCACCGTCCCTGGTCACTGGGTATAGCTCCGTCAAGGCCGCCCTATTCCCCTCGCCCGAGGCGCGCTGGAAGCCGTGGAAGGGGTGGAGCAGTGCCGCGGCAATGGGCTCAGGGGGTATGTAGGGGGCGGTCTCGCCACCCCCCGCTCCCCCGGAGCGCGGGGTCGGCGACTCAACCCCTCATCAACGCGGCGCCGTGTGCGCGCTGCCTAGGAGCATGTGGCGGAACGCCGGTATACCCCAAT
>JALUFI010000174.1 GCA_027043685.1 Pyrodictiaceae archaeon | reverse complement strand
AGCGTGGGCGGCGCCTCACCAGCCGCGACGGCCTCAAGGACAGCCTCGTCCAGCGCCATCTGCCACCACGGCGGCCTCCCCGCGAGGTCTAGTATGACGCGGAGCACGCCGCCCTGCGCCACGCCCCGGAGCCCCCCGGGCTGCCCCAGCTGGGGGCGGGTGGCGGGATAACTCCACTAGGCCCCCTGGGGCCGGCGAGGAGGCGGCGGGGCCCCGCGTTGGCTCGGGGGAGGCTCGTCTGGAGGCCGAGGGGCGGCAAGACAGTGGTGGTCGAGCTGGAGGTGGGCAGTGGCTGCAGGGTGACCGGTGTTGTTGTGAGCGGCGACTTCTTCGTCTACCCCGAGGAGGCGCTCTGGGCCTTCGAGGATGCTCTGCGGGGCTGCGGGAGCCGGGACTGCATACTCGGGGCCGCCTCCGAGGCGGCCCGTGTGTCTGAGGCCGTTGTGGGCTTCACCTGGGAGGGGCTCGGGGAGGTGGTTGCCGGGCTTTGGGAGAGGCTATGCAGGGGTGTCGAGGGGCCTCGGTGAGGGCGTCGCTGGGGAGCCTCGCGGTTCTCGGCCTCGCGCGCGTCAGGCTGGACGCGGAGCCCACGACGGTCTACCTGCTCCAGGACGGTGGCTGCATGGCCTCCTGCCTCTTCTGCAGCCAGGGCCGCGCCGCCCCAAAGGGGCTGAGGGAGATGCTTAGCCGCGTCAAGTGGCCCCGCGTGGAGCTCGAGAGGCTCCTGGGGGCCCTCCGGGCCAGCCGGCGGCGCTACGCCAGGGTCTGCCTCCAGTCAGTGCTCCGCCCCGGGTTCCTTGAGGAGCTGCTCTGCCTCGCCGAGGCGGTAGCCGAGGCGGCCAGCCCCAGGCCTCTCTCCGTCACCGTCACCCCGGTGCCCCGCAGCGTGCTCCAAGACCTCGCCTCCCGTGGCGTGGAGAGGCTCGGAGTCGGCCTCGACGCCGCCTCCCCGAGGGTGGCCGCGGCGGTCCGGAAGCCCTACCCATGGAGCACCTACATGCGCTTCATCCGCGACGGTGTAGAGGTCTACGGGGAGGGAATGGTGCACGTCCACCTCGTTGCCGGGCTCGGCGAGACCCCCGCAGAGATGCTCGAAGCCATGAAGACCATCTACGGCCTCGGCGCAAGGGTGGCGCTCTTCCGCTACACCCCGCTCCCGGGGCTCCCCCGGCTCCCAGGAGTAGACGTCAAGACGTACCGCTTCTACCAGGTGGCGAGGATGCTCCTCGAGAAGGGAGTCGACCCCACACGGTACGCGGAGCCCGGGCCCCCGCCGAGGTTCCGGGAGCCGCCACCCCTCAGCCCCAGGGAGCTGGGGGAGGCGCTGCTGACAAGCGGCTGCCCAGCCTGCAACAGGCCCTTCTACAACGAGTCCCCTAGGGGCCCCCTCTACAACTACCCCTCCCGCAGCATCCTCGAGGCCAGGAGAAGCGAGTGGCTCCGCGACCTCGAGGCAATAGGCGCCATGCCCAGGGCGTAAAGATGCGGGGAGGAGCCCTTGGCCAGGGTTAAGGCGTTCCGCATGGCTAGGAGGTTCACAGTGGTCTCCCTCACCGGGGGCTACTGTGAGCTGAACTGCAGCCACTGCAGGGCCCGGTTCATCCGCTCCATGCTCCCCGCCCCCGGGCCCCGACTCCCAAGGGTCCTGGAGGCGCTCCACCGCCGCGGCGTCCGCGGCGTGCTCCTCAGCGGGGGCTGGACCCGGGAAGGGGTTCTCCCCGTCGAGCCCTACCTGGAGGCACTGAGGGAGGCTAAGAGGAGGCTCGGCCTAGTCTTCAACATCCACCTAGGCCTCGAGACGAGGAGAGAGGTTCTCGAGGCGCTGAGGGACGTGGTCGACCTAGTGGACTACGAGTTCACGCTCAGCGACTGGATGGTCCGCGTCGTGAGGGGCCTAGCCTTCGGCCCCAGCCGCTACCTCGAGGCGCTCGAGGCGATGCTCGAAGCCGGGCTCAACGTGGTGCCCCACGTCTTCCTCTGGCACCCCGGCTCCAGCCCCGAGCTGCTGCGGAGAGAGCTACGAGTCCTAGACGACTACGGCCTCGAGGCCGTGAACCTCCTCGTCTACATCCCGCCCAGCGGGGGGCTCCCACGGGCCGTGGAGGAGAGGCTCCCGGGGCTGCTCCGCGCCGCGAGGAGCCTGTGGCCCCGCCGCCTCTACCTGGGCTGCATGAGGCCACGGGAGGCCCGGAGAACACTCGACCCCGTGGCGGTCGGGGAGGAGCTTGTGGAGAGGATAGCCAACCCCAGCCTAGCAGCAGTGAGGCAATACGGCTACAGAATGGAGTTCTACGACGCCTGCTGCTCAGTCCCCGACGAGCTGCTGGGCCTCTTCGGGCCCCTCCCCAGGCCCCCCGCGGCCCTCGGGCGGGTAGAGGCGGGGGAGAAGGCAGCGGTCTAGGCTACTGGGCGCCTCGGGGCTCCCCGCGGCGTGGCGGACGTAGATGCGGTGAATCTCCTCAACCACGCTCCCCGGCAGAGGCGGCACGGAGGCATAGCCCGCATACTCCCTAAGCCTGTCAACGCTCCTCGCAATCAACACCACGACATCCGGGTCAATGCTCTGCTCAATGAAGCGCAGCGCCTTCTGCCCAGGAGTACCCGACAAGGAGTCCAGAAGCGGCTTCAACTCGCCATAGTAGACCCGGAAGGCCCACTGGTACCAGCCGCGGCGACGGAGACTACGGTGATCAGTTATCCCGGCCTCCTCGCCCGGCCGGACAGACTCGTCCAGCACACCGCCGGCGTGCGGGACACGCACAATAGTCATAACCCCGCGGCTCCGCGCCTCACGGGCAAGCGTGTACCCCGGCTCCTGCTCAAGCATGTTGTAGACGAACTGGATGGCGTCGACCTCGTCGTGGCTCAACGCCTCCAGCCCGTGCTCAAGCACATCCGTCTCCGGGCCAAGCGCAACCCCCGTGAGCCTGGCGATGCCAAGCTCCTTCATCCTCCTCAACGCCCGGTAGACCTCGCCGCGCCGCAGCACCTCCAGCGGCGGGTTATGGACCTGGACAAGGTCAATTGTCTCGACGCCGAGACGCCTACGGCTAGCCTCAACGGCCTTCAGCAAGTACTCCTCCGTGAAGCACTGAACCGGCCTCTCCGTGTCAAGCCGGTAC
>JALUFI010000173.1 GCA_027043685.1 Pyrodictiaceae archaeon | reverse complement strand
GAGCTGGGAGCTAGCCGCCAAGCTGGGCCACGCACCCGCCTTCGAGTGCCGCCGCTACGACTGGAGGAGGATGAAGTGCCTGGAGAAGGCCGAGCCCGAGGAGCTGCTGGAGCTACACACCCCCGCCCTGGTGAAGGCCGGGGAGGTTGCCCGCATCGAGGACGGCTGGCTCAAGCTGCGCTACAAGGAGGTGGAGATACCCGAGGAGGTGATGAGCAGGCTAGTGGGCGAGACGGCGAGGAGAATAGAGAGGGACGGCACGGTCAAGCTGGTGCCCGAGGAGGTCCTGGAGAGGGTCGCCAGGGAGGTGTTCGGCGTAACCAGGAGGGACGCCCTGGAGGCGCTGAAGAGGAGCCCCGAGGAGGTGGCGAACAACCCCAGGCTCCTGCTAGCCCTCGCTGTATGGATGCCGCGCTCCGCCTGGGAGACCCTCAAGCAGTACGGCAGGAGCCTCGGAGCCAGGGCCCCGAGGAACACCGTCACCACAACCGTCGCCCCCACCGGCACGATAAGCATCATAGCGGGGACGAGCAGCGGCATAGAGCCCTACTTCGCCCTCGTCTACAGGAGGAGGGTCACGGTGGGAGAGTTCCTGGAGGTCGTCCGCCCGTTCCGCGAGAAGCTCCTGGAGGCGGCGGCGAGGACACACGCCCCCATGGAGGCGGTGAAGCTCGTATACGAGACGATTAGCAGGCACAAGGGCAGCCTCCGCTGGGCCCTCCCCGAGATAAGGGACAAGCTAATAGAGATGGGGATAATGAACGGCTTCCTAGCCGAGGTGGAGAAGCTAGCCAAGCTCTTCCCAATGAGTATGGACTTCGACCTCTGGTACCACCTAGCCCACCAGATAGCAGCCCAGCTCTACGTAGACCAGGCGATAAGCAAGACCATCAACCTCCGCCGCGAAGCCACCAGGGACGAGGTCTACACCGCCTACCTCGCAGCCTGGCTGGGAGGCCTCAAGGGAGTAACCGTCTACAGGGACGAGAGCAAGGGAGTCCAGGTAATCTACTTCGGGGGAGAGCAGCGCAGCCTAGCAGCCCTGCCAATAAGGGGCAAGAAGCAGCCGAGGCCAAGGAGGCGCGCAATGAGGATGACCCATCTCAAGAAACGCATGACCAGGGAGCAGCTAGAGACCGACGAGAAGCTAAAGGAGCTCTTCGAGGTCAGGGAGGTGGAGACCAGCAGCGGCGAGGTAGTGGTAGAGCTCACCGAGAACAGCACATGCAAGACCTGCGAAGTCTAAACCCCATGTACCAAGCCCCGGTTTTACCCGGTCCACAACCCTATCCCCCCTCCCCTGGCTCCCTACTTCTCGCCAGGGCTGCATTGTGGCGGCCACGCGCATCCTCTGGCTCGGGGTTGATGGCTGGCCCTGGGCCGTGGTTCTCGCGGCGAAGGTGAGCACCGGCAAGACCTTCCTTAAGCCCGTGGAGCACTATGTCCGGGGGTACCCGTTCTGGGACGCGGTGGCGTGGGCGGTGCAGGCAGTGGATACGCCGTGCGGCCCGAGGCAGGGCTACGAGGGCGTCCTGGAGCACGTGGTCGTCCGCTTCGTCGCCAGGTGCAGCCGCATCTGCACCCACGAGCTCGTCCGGCACCGCCTGGCGAGCTACGCACAGACCTCTACAAGGCTCGGCGGCTTCCACGCAACCGGCTACGCGGAGGCAATCCAGGACTACTGCCGTGGCAGGCTCCCGCTCGACGAACTCTGCATCATCCCCTCCGGGGACGCGGGCATTGTCCGGGAGAGGTGCATCAGCCACCTCCGCGTGGTCTGCGAAGCCTTGGAGCAGGGCAGAGGGAAACACGTTGACGACGCGCTGCGCTACGCCCAGCCAGACGCCCTCGCAGCCCACATAATGGTGACCACCAACCTCCGCGAAACCCTCCACATACTCGGGCTGCGGCTCCACCCCCACGCCCACTGGGAGATAAAGAGCCTAGCAGCCGAGCTAGCCAACCGCCTCTGGACAGAGCACAGGATACCCGTACACCTCATGCTAGCACTGAAGCGCCCAGGCCTCGCACAGGGCAGCAAAGAGCTACGCAGAGCAGCCGAAGAGCAGCTAGAGGAGCTAAGGAAGCACCTCAGCCCAGAGAACGCCGCAAAGATAGAACAGCTCGCCCAACAAGCGCTACGGGGCCCACGCTAGCCCTGGGCGCCGCGAAGCCCCTGAAGGATGTACTCCCTGAACTCCTCGGGAGTCATCTCGTCGCGGCGCCGCGGCAGCTTCACGAGAACCACCTTGCCCTCCGGCGTCCTCAAGCGGATCTCGTCGTGGTCCTTGTAGCGGTAGACGTCGAGCTGCTTGAGCCTCAGCTCCTCGAGAACCCTCCTGTAAGGCGTGTACTTCCTGCCGACGGGCACAGCCGCTGCACCCCCAGGCCCCGCTACCCGGCTCTGACGGCAGTGCAGGCTCCGAGGGCCTGGGGGTTTTATGGTGCATGCGGGATTTCTACACACTCAACAGAACAATAATTTAGGGCCAAGCGTCTACCCAGGGTGAGAAGACACGGCTGTAAAGGGTACACTGGTTCTGAAGGGGGTGCGGCGTGAGCAGCCAGACAGCAATCTATGTGCGTGTCCCCTCTGACCTCCTCCGCGAGTTCGATGAGGTCGCGCAGGAGCATGGCATGAGTAGGAGTGAGGCAATAAGGGAGGCGATGAAGCTCTTCATAAGGTTCAGCAGGGTGCCGGGCGCAAGGAAGCTGCGGGGGATACTCAGCGTCCCCGAGCCCCTCAGCAGGGTCACGGACGCCCTAGTACTCCTCTAGGGAGCCGGTGCGTCGCCCCCCGCAGCCCCTCTCCACGCGTCCAAAGCCTTCGACACTGTTGCCTGGAATGTGTCCCCGTAGCTCCATGTGATTATGGGGTGTATGCATGTCTTGACTAGCCCGGTGCTGGTTGACGGTACGGTGTTCCTACGCCTTGTCGAGGGCGGCGAGGGAGCCGACTTCGCGGTAAACCTGTTTACCCGGGCGGAGAATGGGTTGGAGACACTCGTGACGCATAGCCTTGCAGTCTCCAGCCTGGTAGCGGCAGTAGAGGTCCTCAACACGTGCAGCCACGTTGGCACCGACCTTAGGGACGTTCTCCAGGCTCTCTCGAGCAGCGAGCCGCTCAG
>JALUFI010000172.1 GCA_027043685.1 Pyrodictiaceae archaeon | reverse complement strand
CCCTCGTAGCGTATGAGCCTCTTCTGGCTGGCCTCGCAGAAGGCGAGCCCGAACCTAATCCCGGGCACGCTGGTGACGAGGGCCTCGTAGAGGTCCTCAACCGTCTTTATGAAGTGGGCGTGGCCTACAATGACGTTAGCGCCCTCCGGTATAGGTACGTCGACGACCTCTATCCTGACCTGGGATGAAGGAGTGGACCCGCTCATGGCGCCGGCCCCGCAGACAAGGGGAATCAGTCATGTGGAATCCTGGTGGGTGGCTGCATTAGGGCGTTGCGGCGGCCCCTCGCGGCCCGGCTGACTCCTCAGCGCCGCTCGGCGGCTCGGCCCCGCCGTAGGAGCAATGCCTAGCAGGTATCACGACTTGGTCTTCACCGGGGCGCCGCGGGTAGGGATGTGGGCAGGGCGACAGCCCCGGATAAAGGGCTTGGATCCCCCGGCCCCGGAGGGGGCTGTGGTTGCCGCGCACGGTTGTCCGCGTGTATAGGCGGGTAGTGCTGAGGCTCGGCCCCGTGCAGCTGGAGGCTCTCCGGCTCGAGAGGGAGGAGGAGGCGAAGGGGCATCCCTTCGACGTGCTGACGGATTATGCTGAGAGGTTCCGCGAGACGCCGGACGCAGTTGTAGAGGTGGTTGAGCTTGACGATAAGGGTGAGGAGCGCGAGGCAGCAGCCTATACGGCGGCCGAGAAGCTGCCCCTCCTCTTCCCCAGGCCTGCTAGGCTACGCCGCGTATACATAATCGACGAGGCGGCTGCGTCCTCTAACGCGCCGCAGCCCCTTGAGAGGCTCCCCTCCTATGCACCCAGCGGCGAGTACTACGTCTACGCCGGCCGCGTGGCCGTGGAGGGAGGGGGCTACGCGGTGCTCCTGGAAACCGATATGGGGTCCCGCCTCGTGCTTCTCCAGGCACGGGCGGGGGTGAAGAGAGACTCCAATAGCAGCAGAGCCCCGCAGCACCGCTAGCCTGCGGGGCGATGCGCGCGCTCCACCCCTACCGACCCGCGCCGGCCTCGAGCGCCACGGTTCTCCTCCATATAGCGTCCTCGAGCAGCCTCCTGGCCTCCTCGACCACCACGTCGGAGTGGACGCGGCGCAGGTGGAGATACAGCCCCTTCCTTGTAAAGGGGCCCTTCCCGCAGACCCTGCAGCGGAGAATCCCCTTCTCGTCTACCTCTGCCAGGTCCTTCGCGAGGCGCTCCACTATCTCCTCCGCGGCCGGCTGCAGGGAGGCGGGGACTCCGTCCAGCCGGTAGCCGAGGCCGGCGGCCCTCCTCATCGCTGCCTCGGCCACCTTCTCAGCTATGAGTAGCAGGTCGAGCCTCTGCCTCGTCAAGCCTCTGCACCCCTAGCCGCGGGCGGGATGGCGAGGACGGCGGCAACCGCGTACCTCGCCTCGCCACAGCTCCCGCCCACTACGTGCTTCATGAGCGCCTCTCTGGCCTCTGTCTCGAGGCCAACCACCTCGGCTATATCGGCTAGTGCTTGGGCGAGCGCCTCGCGGTTGCATGAGCCGCGGAGCAGAAGCTCGAGGAGAGCGGCCAGGTAGTCAGTCCCGAGCCTCGCGGCGTGGTAGCCCCACAGCCTCTTCCTGGAAGCAGCCTCAGCGGCGCCCTCAAAGTAGACTGCATCCATGTCGGCGATAATCCTGGCCATGCAATCGAGGTAGGCCTCCCTCGCCTCCACGGGGTCCACGCCTACATCCTCTACGAATGAGGCTACAGAGGCATAGAACGCGGCAGACACTGCCTCAGCCGGGGCCTCCTCCGCTGGGAGGGATGCAGGGCCAGCTGCAGGCTCGGTACCGGTCACCGTGGCCGGACCGGTCACCTCGGCAGCGGACATAGAGCCAGACACCCCGATGCACAGCGATTCTCTTCGCAGCGGCGACCTAACCCTGCGGGCCAGGTAACACCCCTAGAAGCCCACGACGCATCCATGGATAGGCGATGCCGTGGAGAAGCGGTGGGGGTCGCCTGGACTAGGAGTCCTCACAGAGCCCCAGAACTAGTAACCGGGGCCTCGGGCCGGGTCTAACCGCTCATCCCCCGCCTCCCGGGGGTGCGTGGAGACGGCAAGCATGATTAGGGTGGCGCGGCCATACTCTCAGCCAAGCGGCGGGGCAGTCTACGCATAGGCATCTCTCAATGCAGGAAGGATTACTGCTCAGTGATGACACCTCTTTCGATGAATGGATGGCTGCCCCTCTAGCTTGGCAGAAGGGTGTTGCGGTATGACGCGTTTCTGTGCGCGGTGTGGCCGCCCCTTGGAGCCGGGCAGGAGCGTTGGCGCCCTGTGCCTCGACTGCTTCCTGGAGACGACTAAGCTCCTCTGTGTGCCCGAGAAGATATTCTTCGATTACTGTAAGAGCTGTGGCTCGATAAGGATTGGGTACCGCTGGGTAGAGGGCGGGGATCTCCCCGAGGCCGTGCAGAAGTACGTTGAGCATGCACTAGCCTCGGTTAAGCCGTGCAGCGACATAGTGACCGGGTTCAGCCTCGTGTCTGCGGCACCGTTGACGGTGCCCTCGTGGCGCACAATATACCTCGCGAGGTACCGCATAGCGCTCAGGGGCGTTGACGGGGAGGTAGAGCAGGCATACCGGGTCGAGGTGAGGGCTAACCCGACGATATGCCCGATGTGTAAGGATGCCCGCGGCGGTGACTACAACGTGCTCCTCCAGATACGCGGCGCACCGCCAGCCCTGCTCGCCGAGAAGCTGAGCGGTCTCTTCGAGGCTAGCAGCCAGGTAACCGGCTCCATAGTAGACATAGTTGAGAAGAGGAACGGCGTAGACATAATGCTCCTGGACCGCGGCAGCGCCTCCAAGATTCTCCGTGAGCTGAGGAAGCACTTCAAGGTGAGCGTGAAGGTTACGGGGGAGGACGTGGGTGTTACCTCTAATGGTAGGCTGAGGAGGAGACAAGTGATATCGGCTAGCCTACGGGTGAGGAGGAGGTGAGCGCGGGGAGGGACTACTCCGACTATCTCCCCGAGGACGTGTTGAGGGAGGTTCTCGACGCTGAGAGGGAGGAGAGGGAGAGGCGTAGGCGCCGCCGCCTACCCTACCCCACTAGCCGCGACATAGTGGAGGCCGTGGTTGAGGCCTCCAGGCTATTCGCGGGCCACCCCGACG
>JALUFI010000171.1:7603-10841 GCA_027043685.1 Pyrodictiaceae archaeon | reverse complement strand
AAGTGCAGACAGCTGGAGCCTGGCCAGCACTAAGCCTTGAGGCCCGCCTGTAAGGGAGCCGAGGCAGCCATTAGGGCGGATATACTTTGAATCGCCGTATCATAAATTCTCTAGGCCTCTAGTTGTGCGCTCCGCCTCTCGGCCCAGCGGAGCCACTCGCCCGCCTCCCTGTAGACGGGCTCCATGAGCTCCCGTAGCTTCTCCTTGTTTTCGACGTCCCTTGGCCTCCACTGGCCCCTCTTAACCTTCTCCTGGAGCTTGATGATGGCTCTCGCCACGGCGTCGGGTGGGGGCGGGCAGCCGGGTACGTAGTAGTCGACGGGCAGTATGTCTTGCACCATGACGACGTTGTAGCTGTTGTAGAATATGCCGCCGGTGAACGCGCACGCGCCCATGGCTATGACGAACTTGGGCCAGGGCATCTGCTCCCACGTGGTCCTCGCCACGCGGGCCATCTTCCTCGTCAATGTGCCCTCGATGAGGATTAGGTTGGTGTTCCTGGGGTGCGTGAAGGGCAGCGAGCCGAGCCTCTCCGCGTCGTACTTAGGAGCGTAGAGCGCCGCGAACTCCGCGCCGCAGCAGCTTGTGGTGAGGTGCACCGGCCAGAGGCTGAAGCTCACCGCCCAGTCCCGGAGGCTACGGATAGGGGTCCTCTCGACAAGCCACTTGGCGGCCCTCCTCGCGGCCTCCCGGAGGTTGCCGACCAGTATCATCCCGTTCCTCCAGTCGCCGGGCGGCGGCACCACGGTCAAGGCGCTGCATGCACCCCCAGGTGGGTGGGGCCTAGGCTCTAGGCTGGCTACGCCACGGCCAGGGTATAAACCCGGGCCCGCTGCATCGCCGCGGCTGTGCCGTGGGGGCTGCCTGGCCGCGTTGAGCAGCGACGTAGCTGATGTGCTCCGCAGGCTTGTCCGGGGCTCGGCGCTGGTCGCGGTCGGTATGGCTGTGCAGCTCCTCAGCTACTTCCTGGCCCGGGTCTTCCTCGCCCGGGGACTGGGCGTCGAGGGATATGGCTCCTTCAGCCTAGGCCTAGCCGCCGCTAGCCTAGCCCTGATGCTCTCCCTGCTGGGTCTCAACGAGTACCTCCCGAGGGAGATAGCGCTCGCCGGGAGCCGCGAGGAGGCATCAAGGGCGGCGTCGACCGCCCTGGTCTCGGCTCTCGTTATTGGCGCGGCTGTGGCTGCTCTTGCTGCGGCTGCTAGGCCCCTCGAGGCTAGGCTCTTCGGCCTCGAGGCGGCTGACGCGATAGCCGCTATGGCTGCCTCGGCTCCCTTCCAGGCGGGCCTCCAGGTGCTAGTCGCGGCGGCCCGGGGCCTGGGCAGGACAAGGGAGCGCATAATCTACATCGACTTGGCTGCACCTCTCCTCTGGCTCGCGGCTGCAGCCATAACCTATCTCGCCCGCTTGGGGGTCACGGCTGCCTCGGTTCTCTACACGCTCGTCTACGCATTGGTCTTCGCCGCGGCGCTGGTAGACTACTCGAGGACGGGGCTACTCAAGCTGTCGCCTCGGCTCTTCACCGGGGGGCTCGCCCGCCGCCTCCTGGCATACTCGGCCCCCCTCCTCGTCGCCGGGGTCACCGCCTACGTCATGAACTGGACCGACACGCTGATGCTTGGAGCGCTGCGGGGCCCCCTGGATACGGGGCTGTACAACGCTGCCGCCCCCCTCGCAAGGCTCGCTCCAAGGCTCCTCGAGGCCACGGCCTACCTCTACCTGCCCCTCGCGGCCACGGTATATGCTAGGAGGGGGCCCCGGGCCCTTAGCCAGCTATACACGGCTACCGCGAGGCTGGTCTATGCGGCGAGCCTGCCAATCATAGCCCCCCTGCTCCTCTACCCCCGCCAGCTCCTAGCGGCGTTCTTCGGGGCACCGTATGCCGCCGCCGCGCCGGCTCTCGTGGCGCTCGTTGCGGGCTACATGGCCCACCTAGCAGCAGGCCCTAACGGCTCAACCCTCATAGCCCTCGGAGACACCAAGACAGTGACCCTCTACACGGCCGCCGCCGCGGCGCTCAACGTTGCGCTGAACGCAGGCCTTATACCGAGCCACGGAGTGCTAGGGGCAGCCGCGGCTACAGCGGCCTCCTACATAGCCTCCAATGCATTGGCGCTCGCAGCGCTGAGGATGCGGCACGGCGTAAACCCGCTGGACCGGAGGCACGTGGCCCTTGTGGCCTACTCGGCTGCCCTTCTCGCAGCACTGCAGCCGGTGGCCAAGCACCTAGCAACGCTGCCCGCAATAGTCGCTATAGACGCTGCCTACACGGCAACGGTTATCGTGGCAGCGCTCAAGGCCCGCATCATAACACGCGAGGAGATAACGCTCCTGCTCAGCCCGGCGGCCCGCGCAAAGCCACCGAAATAACCCCGGAGGGCGCCCCGCCGGGGGCTGTAGCCGAAGGAGCCGCGGCGGGCGTCACCACTGGGAGAGGAAGGAACGGAGATGAAGACGCTAGTAATAGGCCTTGATGGCGCTACCTGGAGGCTCCTCAAGCCCTGGGCAACGAGCGGCAAGCTCCCCACGATAAAGAGGCTCATGGAGAACGGCTCCTGGGGAGTGCTTGAGTCGACAATACCGCCCTGGACGATACCGGCATGGGAGTCAATGACTACGGGCAAGGCCCCGGCGAGGCTAGGCTTCGCGACGTTCATGGTCCGCCAGGGCTACAGCTTCAAGCCATACACGGCTATCTACAAGCCGGAGCCGAGGATATGGGACTACCTCAGCGCGGCAGGCCACGGGGTAGTCGTGGCAAACGCTCCCAACATACACGAGGCCTACCCGGTCAAGGGCTGCATGGTTGCAGGCTGGCTCTACACCAACCCGGCTCGGCTGACCTACCCCGGGGAGCTGGCCAGCGAGCTACGCAGCTGCTGCGGCTACGAGGTAGACATATTCCAGGTAGACCCCGAGACCGGCGAAATAGTCGGCGAGCCCGAGACAGACGAAGAGTACATAGAGCGCGCTGAGGAGCTCCTAGAGAAGCACACTAGGGCGTTCACCTACCTCCTCCGCCGCTGCCGCTGGAGCCACGCCTTCCTAGTCTACGTCACGACGGACCGCCTGCAGCACAGGTTCTGGCGCGAAGACGTACTCCTCGCACACTACAGGCGGATAGACCAGGCTATAGGGTCGCTCCTAGAGGCGGCCGGCGAGGATACAAACGTAATCATAGTCTCGGACCACGGCTTCGGCCCAGCAAACCTGATGCTCAACATAAACGAGCTATTAATGC
>JALUFI010000171.1:0-7593 GCA_027043685.1 Pyrodictiaceae archaeon | reverse complement strand
ATTAATGCGCCACGGCTACCTCGTTGTGAAGAGAGCGAAGCGCCGCACAGCGGCTAGGCTCGTAGAGCTGCTCCGCAGAACCCGCCTCCTCCGCCTGGCAAAGACGCTTGTAAAGCACCTGCCAAGAGGGATGGCCGAGAGAGTAGTCAAGCAGGCGGCGCAGCTAAGCCTAAACGAGCTCGAGATAGACTGGGAGAGGACCAAGGCATTCGCCTACGCAGCCCTCGGCGACATCTATCTAAACCTCAAGGGCCGGGAGCCAAGCGGGGCACTCACTCTCGACGAGTACTACAAGACACGCAGCGAGATAATCAAGCTCCTCCAAAGCCTAGCGTACCGCGGCAAGAAGCTCAACATAAAGGTAGTTGCTAAAGAAGACGCCTTCCCCGGCTCAAGCATATACGACAACCTGCCCGACATAGTAGTGTTGCCTACAGACGATGGAATACAAGAGATAAACCCGAACATAGGCCTAGGCGAGCCGATAACAGACATATCGGCCCAGCACCGCGGAAACCACCGCATAGACGGAATCATACTGGCACACGGCCCCTGGATAAGGAAGGGGCACAGGATACGACATGCAAGAATCATAGACGTGGCGCCCACGATTCTCCATCTCCACGGCCTCCCAGTGCCAACGGACATGGACGGCGAGCCGCTCATGGAGATATACCGCCCCGGGACGCCGCCGTCAGCAACGCCGAGGAGGGTGGCGCCGCAGCACTACAAGGCGCTCCAGGCAAGGCGGGCGCTCAGCGCGAGGATAAAGCGGAGACTGGCAGAGAGGAAGGCCGCGGCGAATCCAACAGGAGACGAGCGGTAGTCCAGCCTAGGCTTCCACCACTGGCAACAGACCCCGGAGGGACCGGCAGCATAGGCGCTGTGTAGCGGGTCTCTGGGGCTTATCGTTCTCCCCCGCCTGGTCCTCGGCCTGCCTCGCGCTGCAGCGCCTTCTTCAGCTCCTCCAGGGGCTTGCTCGGCTTCCGGGCCATGAACGGCTCATCGGGTACACGGAAGTCTTTGCGGAGGGGATAGGTGTTGGGCGGCCAGTCGGGTGGTAGGAGGAGGTGGCGTTGGTCGGGGTTGCCCTCGAAGACTACTCCTAGCATTTCGTGGGTCTCGCGCTCCTGTACCTGAGCCGCGGGTATTATGTCGTGGATGCTGGGGAGCCTTGGGTCGTCGCGCGGCGCCGCGGTCTCTATCGCCACCACCCTGGAGGGGTCCGTGGGGTCTGCTAGGTGGTAGATGACGCGGATCCGTTTCTCCTTGGGCTCGTCTATCCCGGTTATGCTTAGGAGGTACTCGTAGCCCGCCTGCTTGGCTGCGAGTACTGCTTCGCGGAGCCTGCTGGGCTCCACCGTGTAGACCCTTATGCCCTCCCTGGTTGCGATGGTCTTGGCTATTTGCTGTAGCCTCTGCTCCGCGCCTCCCTGCTGGCTGCTCATGGCTCAACGCCTCTCCTGCGTGTGCACCTTGGGCGGTTGGCCTGGGCCCGGGTCTTGGCTGGGGCGGGGGATTATTCTCCTCCCCGCGGTGCTTCTGGTCTGTGTGGCTGTCCCCCGGCCCTCCCTCCGCTAGGCTGGGCTGGGGCGCCGGCGTGGCTCGGTCTCTCCGTGTGGCTGCTGGCTGCGCCTCGCGTGGAGGGGTCCTGGGCGAGGGGTGCTCCGGGGTTGGCGCTGGTCCAGCTTCCCGGCATGGTTGGGCGGGAGCTTGGGAGCAGTGAGGGGCTCCGGGTTGTCGAGCTGAATATCGGTGCGCAGCACCCGGCGTCTGGGCATATGAGGCTCATCGTCTACCTCGACGGCGATGTTATTGTCCGTGTCGACCCTGATATCGGGTATGTGCACCGCACTGTTGAGAAGCTTGCCGAGGGCAGGGAGTATGTGAGGATTATTAGCCTCGTGGAGCGCATGACGATTATCGATGCCTGTAACGTCACGCTGCCCTACGTAGAGGCTGTGGAGAGGCTTCTGGGCGTGGAGCCCCCGCCCAGGGCCCGCTACCTCCGCACCATTCTCTGCGAGGTTAACCGTATCGCGAGCCACCTCTACGGCCTAGGCATCGGAGGCATCTTCCTCAACCACTCAACCATGTACATGTGGGCCTTCGGTGACCGCGAGGTATTCATCCACCTGGCCTCTCTGCTCACTGGGTCAAGGCTGACCCACACCTATCCCGTCTTCGGGGGCGTGAGGAGGGACCTGCCCCAGGTTTTCCGCGAGGAGTTCGAGAAGGCGAAGAGGTACATGCTTAGGAGGCTCCGGGAGTACGACAAGGTGTTCTTCAACAACCCGGTCATCCGTGGCCGCTTGGAGGGCGTGGGTGTGATGACGGCGAAGCAGGCGGTGGCGCTGGGCGCGACGGGGCCGAATCTAAGGGCGAGCGGGGTGCGCTACGATGCGAGGATGACTGGCTACGCTGCCTACGGGGAGCTGGACTTCGAGCCCGTGGTGGGCAGCGAGGGCGATGCCCTGGAGAGGGTCTGGGTCCGGCTGCGCGAGATAGAGGCGAGCCTGGAGCTAATAGATAGGGCTCTCCGGGGGCTCCCCGAGGGCCCCTTCATGGCCGAGAAGTTCACCAAGACGGTGCCGCCTGCGGTGCGGCACTGGCTTGGGAAGGGGAGGCTCAAGCTCCCCGGGAGCTATGTGCGGCTCAAGACCCGGCCCGGGGAGGTGCTGGGCAGGGGGGAGATGGGCCGCGGCGAGATAACCTACTACCTGGTGAGTGATGGCGGGATGAAGCCCTACCGGCTCCGCATCGTGACCCCCTCGGCGAGGAACGTGGTGCTGTTCGACGCACTGGCCCGGGGCCACACGTTGATGGACCTGCCCGCCATCTACGGGAGCATCGACTACTTCCCCCCGGAGGCGGACAGGTAGCAGAAGAGGGCTCCGAGAGGGGAGGTGGCTGAGGCGGTGGACCCCCTGGCGTGGCTCGCCTCGGCGCTGGGTCTGCCCCGGTGGGCGCTGCGGGCGGTTGCGGCGCCCCTGGTCTACCCGGGGCTGCTCACCTTCATGGCTGTGGCGTTGTTCGTCATCTGGGCTGAGAGGAAGATGGCTGCCCGTGTCCAGATGAGGGTTGGCCCCCTCTACGTCTCCAGGAGGCTCGGGGGCGCCCTCCAGCTCCTCGCCGACGGCATACGCTTCGCTTTCCAGGAGATAATTGTGCCAGTCGGAGCCGAGAAGTGGAGCTTCATACTGAGCCCCATCCTCGCCTTCACCGTGGCGAGCCTCGCGTTCACCATGGTGCCCGGCGGGCCCGGGGTCTACGGGTTCCGGAGCAGCCTCAGCCTCATAGCCGCCTACGCTATCCTCTCCCTGGTCCCGATACTCGTGATAATCATGGGCTGGGCTAGCAACAACAAGTTCACCTACATCGGCGCCGGCAGGGAGGCCCTGGTAGCGGTCACCGGGGAGGCGACGCTGCTCGCCAGCATGCTCGCCGCGGCAATGATGTATGGTAGCATGGACTTCGTCTCGATAGTCGAGGAGCAGGCCAGGAGCCACGTGCCCGGCATAGTGGCGAACCCGGTGGCGGCGCTCCTCTTCTTCATAGCAGCCCTCCTCGTCACCGACCGCGTGCCCTTCGACCTCGTGATGGGTGAGCAGGAGATTGTGCAGGGCCCCTACACCGAGTACACCGGCATCCTCTACGCGCTGGTCATGGCGCTCGACTACCTCAAGCTATACGTGCTCATGCTCATGTTCACCCACTTGTTCCTCGCGGGCTGGGCGCCCTTCAGCGACCCCCTGCTGGGCAGTGTCTGGGTGTTCGCGAAGACCCTGGCATTGATGCTTTTCGCTGTCTTCCTCCGCAGCGTCTACGGCAGGATGAGGCTCGACCAGGTCGCCTCCATGTTCTGGAGCCGGCTATTCCCCCTCGCCTTGACAGCATTCGCGCTCTCCGCGCTCATTCACCCCGTCTACGCCCAGCCCTAGCCAGCGGTGGAGGTGCCTCCGGGGTTGCTCGAGAGGAGCGTCGATAGGAGGAGGGGCGGGCACCGGAGCCGCCCCAACGTGGTGAAGGCGCACCTGGACGCGATAGCCACCGCGGCCAAGAGGCTCCTGGAGCCCCCGATAACGCTCCCCTACCCCGACTACATGGAGGCCAGGCCCCCGGGGTATCGCGGCGTAATCCTCTTCCACTACGAGAAGTGCATCGGCTGCAGCCTCTGCGCGCAGATATGCCCCGCCAGGGCCATCAAGATGTACAGGGTGCCTGGGGACAAGAGGCTCCGCCCCGGCTACAACGTTGGGCGCTGCATCTTCTGCGGCCTCTGCGTCGACATCTGCCCCGTGGACGCGCTCAGCGAGAGCCTCGTCCACGACAAGGTCTACGAGGACGTGCCCTCGATGGACATGGATCCCGTGGACTGGGCGCTGTGGAGCAGGAGGGTGATGGATGAGGAGAGGAGCCCCGAGAAGCCCCTTCTCCGCGCCAGGCTCGACCCGGAGAGGGGCATCGTATACGAGGAGGCGCAGCCGGCAAGCAGCGGCGGGGAGGGCTGAGCAGCCGTGGCTTCCGGCCAGGCTCTGCTCGACGTTGCGCTCGTGGCGTCGCTTGCCGCGGTCGCGGCGGGCGGGGTCGGCGCGGTGGTTGCACGTAAGGCTGTACACATGATAGCCTGGCTCGTCATAATGTCGCTTGGCGTCGCCTCCGTGCTGGCGCTGATGGGGTATGGCTACATAGCCGTGTTCCACGTGGTCGTCTACATAGGTACCAGCGTGACCCTCCTAGCCATAGTGGTTATGCTGGTTGGGTGCAGCGTGGAGCCGCGGGCCTGGAGGCCCGGGAGGCTGCTCCTAGCCCTGATGGCCGCCGCTGCGCTGGAGGCGCCGCTGCTGTTCTACGCGCTGGAGAACCCGGTGCCCAGCACTAGGCTCGGCACCGGTGTCAGCCTCGGGGAGGCGGCGAGGCAGCTGCTCGACTGCTGGCTCTGCACAGTCCTCATGGTGATAACGGTTGCAACGGTGCTGATAGAGGCGCTCGCCATAGCGCGTGGGAGCCCCGGCCCCGCCGGCGAGTGATGCCTCCTCCAGCGCCACCTGCCTACGGCTAGGCAATCAGCATGCTCGGCTCCTGCCGTGGCTCGTTACGGGTGGTTCGTGTCAGCGCATTTATTCTCCGGGCCTTGGCGGCTTGGGGCTTGGCCCCCGGCCCTCTAGGCGGGTGACCGAGAGGCTCCTCTCCGTGGAACGGGGTGCGGCGTGTCGTGAACGGTGTCTTGACAGCGGTTCTCGTCTACGCGGCCGCCCTGGTGGGGGCGGCGAGCGGGATATACGGGGTCATGGCTTCGCGTAGCCTGCTGAAGCTCCTTGTCTCCATAGAGGTGTTGTTCAACTCTATTATCCTCACCGCGGCCTACATAGGCGTCGTTGTCCACGCGGGGCCGGGGTTCTACTCCCTCCTCCTCGCCACGATTGTGCTCACGATAGCCGAGATAGCTGTTGTCGCGGCTATACTCGTGCTCGTCTACCGGCGCAGGAGGAGCCTCGGCGTTGAGGCGCTCCGCGAGCTAAGGGGGTGACCACTGGGATGGCCTCGGTGGTGCCTGGCAGCGAGGAGGTCCTCTCCGCCCCCCTCCTCTGGGCGGCCTTCGCCACCCCCCTCGCCTCCGGCATAGTGAGCCTGCTCGCGGGCCGCAGGGGGTCAGCGGGGCTCCACGCCGGGCTCGCCGTGGCCTCCTGGCTGGTCTCTCTCATCCTCCTGGCTGGGCCCCTCGCATCCGTCTACCACGGCCGCGTCGTCGTGGATCCCCTGTATAGCCGCGTCCCGGGCGTCGGCGTGTTCAGCCTCTTCATCGACGGCGTCTCGGCCCCAGTCGCGCTCGCGGTTGTGCTCGTCTCTCTACTCATCGCGGCCTACTCCGTGCCCTACATGAGGCACCGCTTCGAGGAGCTGGGCGGGGGGAGCTGGGGGCTCTACTACGGGCTCTACCAGCTCTTCACCGCGGGCATGCTCGGCGCGGCGCTGGCGGGGAACGCTATACTCTTCTACCTCTTCCTCGAGCTCACGCTGATACCGAGCGCCCTCCTCATAATCCTCTACGGGTACGGTGACCGTGTCAGGGTGGGCCTCATCTACCTCGTGTGGACCCATGTGGGTGCGCTGCTGTTCCTCCTCGGCGTGTTCCTCGCCGGGGCCTACGACTTCTACATACCGGGCAAGGGCTACCTAGTCGCGGTCTCCGAGAGCCTGTTGGCCCTCGCGCTCGTGTTGGCTGGGCTGGGCGTTAAGTCTGCCTACGCGGGGCTCCACCTCTGGCTCCCCTACGCGCACGCCGAGGCCCCTACCCCGGTGTCGGCGCTGCTGAGCCCCCTCCTCATAGGCCTCGGGGGCTACGCGGCGATACGGGCCGGTGTCGGGTTCTTCCACGGGCTCTGGGGCAGCACCTGGGTGGAGGTCGCCGTGTTCCTCTGGGCGGTGGCGACGATGTTCTATGGCGGGTTCCTGGTGCTGGTGCAGAGGGATGTGAAGAGGCTGCTCGCGTACAGCAGCGTCTCGCAGATGGGGTACATGCTGCTAGGCCTCTCCACGGGCAACGTTGACGGGTTGACGGGCTCTGTGCTGCACTACGTGGCCCACGCCTTCGGCAAGGCCATCCTCTTCGGCGTGGCCGGTGCCTTCATAGCCCTGCTGGGCACGAGGAGACTCGAGGACCTCGGCGGCCTCCTCGCCTCCATGCCCAAGGCTGCCTCGGTGGCCCTGGTGGGGTTCTCGCTGCTCGCCGGGCTCCCGCCCACGCTGGGGCTGTGGAGCGAGGTGTACCTCGTCTTCGGGTTCTCCTCCTGGGCGTCCCGGCTCGGCCCCGGGGTCTACGCGTTGTTCGCCGTCCTCGTAGCGGCGGCTATGACGCTGACCGTTGTCTACAGCTTCCAGGCCTTCAGGGAGATGTTCCTCGGCCCCCGGGGCCCCGCTGCTGAGAGGCTCCGGGCCCGGGGCGCGAGGCCCGAGGAGACGAGGACCGGCCGGGGCCTCATCACGCCCCTGGCGCTGCTCGCGCTGCTCGGCATCGTCTTCTTCCTGGCCGTCGCGTTCCTCGCCGTCCCGGCGTCGAGGACGATTAGCAGCGTCTACGCGGTCAGCGGCTAGGCCGGGGAGGAGGTGCTGGCCTTGGCGGGTGCCGCCGTGTACGCGTTGGCTGCCGTGGTTTCCTCCTACGCGGCCGCGGCCCTGGTTCTCCTCCTGGGCCTACTCGGCGCGGGGTGGAGGAGGGCTGCCTGGACCGGCGTGGCGGGTGTTGCCGCCTCCGCGTTGTTCGCCACGCTAGCCGCCGCCTCGGGCTGGGGTGGTGTCTCTAGGTTCTCTGCGTGGTGGGTGCCGGGCTTCGTGGAGGCGAGCATCCGGGTCGACGCGCTCTCGGCGATAGTTGGGCTTGTTGTCGCGGTGCTCTCCTTCCTCATAGCGCTGTACAGCGTGGAGTACATCGGTGAGTGGGGGGCGTACCGGTACTGGCTGTTCTATAGCTTCTTCGTGGCCAGCATGCTTCTCCTCGTCTACGCCGACGACCTGGTGCTCATGTTCATCGGGTGGGAGGGGACAGGTATCTCCAGCTGGGCGCTGATAGGCTTCTACTACGATGACCGGGAA
>JALUFI010000170.1 GCA_027043685.1 Pyrodictiaceae archaeon | reverse complement strand
GAGCGCGGCGGAGGCCTGCCCAGTAAACATAATCCACTACGAGGAGATAAAGGGCTAATTTGTTGCTAGCTCTTCTTTTCCCCGGCGTCTGTGCCTCTCCACTCGGTGTTGAACACGGCGTATATCTCGCGGGCCCTCTTCTCCCCGATGCCCTCCACGGCCATCAGCTCCTTGGGTGTAGCGTTGGCTATTCTGCGGAGCGTCCCGAAGTGCTCCAGGAGCCTCCTGGCGAGCTTCGGTCCCACGAGGCCCTCGGCGACGTAGAGTATCCTCTCCTGGAGGCTCATGGGCTTCTTCTCTACCCTGAGCCGGAGCACCCTTTTCTCCTCCGTCCTCCCGAGGCTGCGGGCCTTCGCCGCCAGCCACTCGGCTGTCGCCTGCTTGTTGTGTGTCGGTATCACGGGGATGCCCCAGTCAAGGACTAGCTCGTCTATCACGCGGAGGACTGCAGCTATGTTCCACCGCGTCCTCTTCTCTATGAGGCCGAGCCAGCCCTCGAGGAGTATCACTGGCCTAACGCCGTCGCTCCTCGCGGCCTCCCGCAGCCTCTTGGCTTGGTCCCATATCCTGTTATCCCTTATGCTGTTGGCTAGGTCTATGACTGTCTTCCTCTCAACCAGCAGCGCCTTGTCGGGGCTCGGGGCGAGGAGGTAGTAGTCGCCCGCCGCCAGCTCCGTCACGGCTACCTTCAGCTTCTTGGCGCGCAGCGCCTCCACTATGTCCTTGTTCTTCGAGGCCTCCCGGCTGTCAACCACTATGTCTACGGGGTAGAGGAGCCCCGAGGAGAGCAGCGGCACGGCCTCTACGCCCCCAGGGGCGCTTCTGGCTAGTGGACTTTGCCCTTTCTAGCCCGGGCCGGCTCCGCGTACCGGCTGTAATCGGGGTGGCGGGGTCTTGGTGCAGGTGGCTGTCGCTGCCTACAGCGGGGCGCCCAGCGCCCGCCGGGCCCGGGAGGCTAGACGATTCGTGGAGACACTGGCGGGGCTCTGCAGCGGCGCCGTCCTCTTCCTCGGAGGCTACCGTGGCTTGATGAGGGTCGTGGTTGATGAGGCTCTCCGCCACGGGCTCCGCGTGGTGCTGGTTATCCCGCGCGAGTACGAGGGCGAGGAGTTCCCCGGGGACGTTGTTGTGGTTAGGACGGGGCTTGGGTTCCGGGAGAGGAGCAGTATTCTTGTCCGGAGCGGGGACGTGTTGGCCTCGCTGGGGGGCGGCGTGGGTACCTTCTTCGAGGACCTGCTCGCCTGCAGTATCGGTGTACCGGTGGTGGAGCTTAGGCTCGGGGAGGATGGCCTGCTCACGGAGAGGGCCTCGGGCTGCATGCCTGGAGGGGTTGTTGACGAGAGGCTGGGCTGCAGGATAACCTATGTTTCCTCCGGGGAGGAGCTTGCCCGAGAGTCCTGCAGGCTCGCCAGCGGGAGCGGGGTGCGGTAGGGGATATGAGCACTAGTCTCCACTACGAGGCGAGGCTGAAGAGGCTCAGCGGCCTAGCCGAGGAGCACGGCCTCGACGCGCTGCTTGTGAGCGGCGAGAGCAACGTCTTCTACTTCACGGGGTACACGGGTGCCGGCTACCTCCTCTGGAGCAGGAAGACTGGCTTCAAGCTCCTCGTCCCCGTCCTGGAGTACCTGAAGGCCGTTGACGAGCTACGTGAGGAGGGGCTGGGCGGAGTCGAGGTAGTCGTCTACAAGCCCTATGGTCTCCCCGACCGCCTCGTCGCCGAGGAGGCTGGGCTCCGCGTCGCGGAGGGGAGCCTGGAGGAGGTCATAGCCGGGCTGGCCGAGGGGCCCTCCAAGTGCGGCTTCGTGGGCGGCGAGCTCACCCTATACCAGAGGCTCGGCAAGGCATGCGGTGGCCAGGCCCCGGCCAACCTCACGGAGAAGGTAGCCGAGATGAGGATGGTCAAGGAGCCCTGGGAGGTGGAGAGAATATCCAGGGCCGCCGAGATAGCTGACCGCGCTATGCAGGCCGCCCTGGACTCCCTCAGCGAGGGTGTGAGCGAGGCCGAAGTCGCCGGCGTGATCGAGTACACTATACGCGAGGCGGGAGGGGAGGGTCCCTCCTTCCCACCCATAGTGGCGTTCGGCCTCAACACTGTGTACCCGCATGCAACGCCCTCTAGGAGCAGGGTGCTGAACAAGCCCATGCCTGTACTCATAGACCTCGGGGCCAGGTACGGCGGCTACTGCAGCGACATGACTAGAACGACGTTCTTCAATGGCTCGCCCGCGGAGTTTCGGCACGCGGCCGAAGCCGTCTACGAGGCCGTTAACGCCGCCCTCGACAAGGCGGCGCCCGGCGTCACGGCGGGCGAGCTGGACGCGGAGGCCCGCCGCGTCCTCCGCCAGTACGGGCTCTCCAAGTACTTCATCCACAGCCTGGGCCACGGCGTCGGCATCGACATACACGAGGCCCCAAGGGTGACTCACGGAGACAAGACTGTGCTGAAGCCAGGCATGGTGATAACAATCGAGCCGGGCGTCTACATACCCGGCAGGCTCGGCGTGAGGATAGAGGAGCTAGTAGTAATAACCAGCAGGGGTGCGAGGAAGCTCTCCAGGTTCCCGGCCTGGCTCTGGCAGTAACCCAGCACCAAGCCCCGCCGGGGGGAGCCAGACCCCCCGGGGCGTTAAGAGGGGAGTAAAGCCTGGCCTCCTCCTCTTCTCTCCCTAGGGGACTGGGCGGGCTATGGGCCTCTCCGGGATAGCTGAGCTACCGCTGCACACCGGCCACGTGCCGCCCTGGCTAGCGAGGTACATGAAGAGGCTGGCCAGGGCTATTGCCGAGGCCGTGGTTGAGCTCTACGGGCCGGATACCCTTGTTGAGAGGCTCGCCGACCCGTTCTGGTTCCAGGCCTTCAACAACGCGATAGGCATGGACTGGGACAGCAGCGGCTCAACCACCGTGACGCTCGGTGTGCTGAAGCAGGTCGCCTGGGAGAACCCGGGCCTAGGGATAGTTGTCGCGGGCGGCAAGGGCGCCAACGCGAGGAGGACTCCGGAGGAGCTCAGGGAGGCCGAGGAGCGTGGGCTCCTGCCCAGCCGGGTCGCACGCGAAGCCATGCGTGCCTCGAGGCTCGCCGCTAAGACCGACTCGGCGCTCCTCCAGGACGGCTACACCCTCTACCACCACTCCGTTGTGGCCTCGGAGCACC
>JALUFI010000169.1 GCA_027043685.1 Pyrodictiaceae archaeon | reverse complement strand
GTGGTACCCGGGTAGCACCGGCTGCGTCTCCCCGGGGCCCTGCAGGGCCTCCGTGCACCGGGTCCCCGTGGGGGTGCTTGGTGTCCCTTGGGCCGGGGGGCTGCGAGGTACGCTGTGCGTGGCGTCGATAGGGTGTTTGTTGACGCGCTTGAGAGGTTTTACCGGGGGCTTCGGGGGCTGGGTGGCCGCTATGTCTTCGAGTGCCGTGGTGGCCGCTGTGTCTCCTTCTTGGAGGGTGTTGGTGTCTCGTCCCTCCTTGCGGCCTCGCCTGGGGTTGTTGCTGAGAGGTGTGGGCTCCGTGGCTGCGGCGGGGGTGATGGGGCTGCGCTGCTTCCTCCGCCGCCTGCGCCGCTGCCTCCGAGGCCTCGGAGGAGGCCCCGTGGCGGAGACTTTGTCCTTGGGTATACCGGTGGCTTTGACCCGGTTTGTCTCCGTGGCGGGGACCTATGGGGCCATGTGGGGGTTTTCGGGGCGACGGGGAGCGGGAAGACGCATACGGCCGCCAGGCTTGCGCGATGCATCCACGAGGCTGTCGGCGCCAGGGTGGTGGTGGTTGACTGGCATAACGAGTACCACCGGCTCCTGCCGAGGGCTGCGCTGTACTCCCATCCCCGTCTCCCCCCGGCTGTGCTCCTCGGCGAGGACGGGCTCGGCGTGGACGCCGCCGTCGGGGTCCTGGAGGCCGTGCTCGGCCTCACCCCTAACCAGTCTGTGCTCCTCACCGCTCTCCTCGCGGCGGCTGCGGGGGACACGGAGCCCCTGGAGGGGCTCCTGGGGAGCAGCCACGTAGCCCGCATGGCTGCCTCGCTGCTGTCTAGGGCCAGGGACATGGCGGGGCTGCTCCGGGCCGCGCTGGAGGCCTACCGCGAGAGGGCGCTGGAGGGCGCGCCCAAGGGCGAGCTAGAGGTCTGGACCGCCCTGATAAGGAGGCTCGCCGCCCTGGGGGCCCACCGCGGGTACCGGGGCCTAATCCTGCTCCGGGGCGAGCCGGGGCTCCCCCGGGATGTGGACGCCCCCGTGGTGCTCAACCTTGCCTCCATCCAGAGCCCGGTCGTGAGGAGGCTCTACGCCCTCGCGGTCGCACAGACGGTGTTCGCCGAGGCCCAGGCGGGCAGGGGCGAGCCAACAATACTCGTGATTGAAGAGGCCCATAACATGCTCGTATCGGGGGGAGTCGTTGAGCAGATACTCTCGGAGGCGAGGAAGTACAGCGTAGCCCTAGTCCTCGTGACCCACACACCAAGGATACTCCCACCCAGAGCGATAGCAAACCTCAACACCGTCATCGCGCACCGCGTAGCCAGCCCCGAGGACCTACGCGCGGCGAGCCAGGTAGTCCCCGGCGCAGCCGAGACCCTGCCAAGGCTCCCACGGGGCGCAGCCGTGGTCTACACAACGGGGTGGCAGGAGCCAGTAGTAGTCATAGTCGACAAGGACTCGCCGTGCAGCTGCAGCGCCGCAGGCTAGCGGCGCCGGTGGAGCGGGGAGAAACCGCGAAACCGCTAAGGGACTAGAAGGCCACCCGGCTGCGAGAAAAGGGGCTGTGGCGAGGCCCTTTCGTTGGCGGAGCCCCTCCAGGAGGGGCTGTGAAGCGAGCCCCGACTCCCGAGCCCCCTCTTCCTACTCGACGCGGAACCCGAGCCTCCGGAGGTACCTCTTCACCGTCTTCGGCAGCTTCGGCGCCGAGGCCTCGTTGGCCGCGACGTAGACGGGGCGGACGAGCCTGGGGCCCTCCACGAGGGCACCCACCACGCGGCCCTCCGCGTCTATGAGGAGCGTGACGCGGTACCTGCCGACCTGCTCGGTCCTCCTCTCACGTATCTGCAGCAGAGCCATGCGTGCTACACCCCATACACGGGGCTCCCGGGGCCCCGGAGGGGCCCCTCCGGTGGGAGAGACGTGGGCTGAAGAGGCCTAGATATAGGTTCCCGTGCGCTTGTTCGCCGCCCCCCTGCAGCTCCTCCGGCAAGCCCCTCGGAGGCCGCTAGGGAGGGGGCGACGATTGGAGACGGGCTGCGTGAAGCTGCGGAGCGGCGAGGGGGTCTGGGTAGCGGGGCCGGCGAGGATACGCGTCGAGGAGGGCGAGGTGCTTGCCACCGGGTTCAGGCTGCGCGGCGAGGCCCTGGTGAGGGCCACACGTGGGGCCAGCTTCTATGCCGCGGGGCAGGGGGCCCGGCTCTGCATAAGCCTCGGCAGCAGAGGCGCCGCTGAGCGGATCGAGGGAGGATGGGAGGTCGTCGAGGCATGGCTTGGCCTCGTGGAGGAGCTTAGGGGGAGCGGGGCACGACGCGTGGTTGTGCTCGGCGGCGTTGAGTCGGGGAAATCCACCCTAGCCGCCTGGCTCCACAACAGCCTCGGCCTCGGAGTGGTTGAGGCGGACGTGGGCCAGAACGAGCTCGGCACACCGGGCTGCGTCTCCTACACACCGGGAGCCGGGGCGCCGGTGCTCTCCCTCCAGGACCTGGAGCCCGAGGCATGCCTCTTCGCGGGCCACGTCTCCGCAGACAAGGTGCTGGGAGCCGTCACGGGCTACGCAGCCGCAGCGGCCAGGAGGCTGCAGGAGAAGGGCTTCGTAGTCGACACCGATGGCTACGTGGAGCCACGCGGCGTCTACCAGAAGGCAGCCCTAGCCGAGGCCCTCGGAGCGGACGCGGTCATAGTGCTGGGCGACCCGGCCCTCGCCAGGAGGCTCCGAAGCCTAGGCCTACCCGTCCACGAGGCACCCGGTGTGGGAGAACTAGCTAGGAAGAGGACGAGGCTCGACCGCAGAGCCTACCGCTCAAGGCTATGGGCCAGGCTCTTCGCCGACACAAGGCCCACCGTGCTCACCGGCGTAGAGGTCCTAGGCCTGGCGCCCTGGAGCCCCGGCGGCGACGGCGCCCCGGTCTACAGCTGCAGCGGCCGCGAGACACGGCCGAGGAGGAGGTGGGAGGAGGGCCTGCTAGCCGCAGCCACTGCGCCGGGGTGGAGGGGAGACGTCCCGGTAATCGTGGAGACGCTTGACCCCGTGAAGGCCAGGGCAGTGGTGCGGCCAGCCCGCGGCGCGAGCCTAGAAGGCGCAGCCGCCCTGAAGCTCGGCTGGGTAAGGCTCAGCCAAAACTACGAGGAGGAGCACCTCCCGACGCTGCCCCACCCCTGCGCCGAGGAGGCCAGAGGG
>JALUFI010000168.1 GCA_027043685.1 Pyrodictiaceae archaeon | reverse complement strand
GGGTGCTCCTCTAGGTGGCGGCGCAGGTTCACCGCCTTCTCCATTAGGCGGAAGAGGTCCTCGGGGACGACCATCTTCATGCAGTGCTCCTCTAGTACCTGGGTTATCGTCTTGCCGAGTATCGGCTTCACCAGGGGTATGCCGAACTGGTCACGGAGCACTATGCCTATCATGCTTGGACCGTAGCCCTTCCTCGCGAGGTCTACGATTATCTCCTCTATCTCCTCGGGGTCGTACTGCACCCACTTGGGCACGGTGGGGCTAGCCGGCCTCGTGGAGTGGGAGCGTCCCTTCTTCCTCCTCTTACCCGCCATTGCTCGGCCACCCCTCTGCCCGGCGAGTGGGAGCCACGGCCCCGCGGCTCCGGCCGCCGCGGGGAGCCCCCGCTCCCAGGCCTGGGCTGCGTGTCCACCGCGGCGCAGCGGGCAGGGGTTTAAGGGGCTTCACGGGCCTCCCGGAGCCATCTGCAGAGCTCCCTGGCTGCGGCGGCGCGGTGGCTGTACCTGTTCTTCTCCTCCAGGGTCATCTCCGCGAAGGTTCTCGTCTCGCCCTCGGGGATGAATACCGGGTCGTAGCCGAAGCCCCCGGAGCCGCGGGGCTCGGCGGCTATGGTGCCGCGGACCCTGCCGGTGAATACCTTGACGCCCCATGGCCCCGCGTAGGCTATCACTGAGCGGAACTCCGCCGCCCTGTCCCCGGCGCCCTCCAGGAGGCGGAGGAGGCCCCGTACCCCGAGGGTCTTGTAGACGTAGCTCGTGTAGGGCCCGGGGAACCCGTTGAGCGCATCCACGAAGAGCCCTGCGTCCTCCACCGCGATGGGGCGGCCTGCGGCCGCGTAGGCGGTGGCGGCGGCAGCCACAGCTATCTCCTCGAGGCTGTCGGCCTGCAGCTCCAGCTTGGGCACGCCCGCCGCCTCGGCGCGGTAGCCGCAGCCCCTCAGCACAGCGTCGAGCTCGGCGAGCTTGTGCCGGTTACCCGTGGCGAAGAGGACCAGCCCCGTCAAGCCTCTCCTCCTCCCCACGCGGTGCGGCGCTCCTCGCGGTAGCGGCCCATGAGCCTTATCTCCCTCACCCCCTCCACGAGGCGCCTCGCCGCCTCCTCCCCGGCCTCGGCGCTGTAGCCGCGGAGGAATGCCTCGTACATCTCCTCCACGTGCTCGGGGTGGGTGGACTCCAGGCTGCGGAGGAAGAGGTGGAGGTCAACCGCCCTGTCCCTGGGCCCGGGCTTCAGGGTGGCGAGCCCGAAGTCTATGAGGTAGAGCCGGCCCCGCTCATCCACCAGCGCGTTGCTCGTCGTGAGGTCGCCGTGCGCTATGCTGCTCTGGTGGAGCCTGGCCGCGTACCTGCCCAGCTGCTCCACGTAGCTCCTCGCCGCCCCGGGCTCCTCCTCGACCAGCTCCGCCAGGGTGCGGGCGCCCCGGAGCCTCTCCATGACCAGCGTCGCGGTGTAGGGGTCTACGTGGAGCAGCATTGGCACGGGCACCCCGGCGTGGAGAGCGGCGGCCATCGCCCTTGCCTCGTTGATCGTCCTGGCTGCGCGGAGCCTCGCGTCCAGGCTTGGGTGGCGGTAGGGCTTCGGCTCCCGCACCTTGGCGAGGGCGGGGACGCCGAACCAGTCCAGGGGGTAGAGGCTCGCCTCCGCGCCGCGGTACACTGGGCGGCTGAGGCGGGGTATCAGAGCCAGGGGGTTTCCACGGCGTCCGGCCTCCACCGCTGCCTCACCACCGCCTCCTCCGGGTCAACGGTGACGCCCGCCATGTAGGCTAGGAGCCCGGTCCAGGCAATCATCGCGCCATTGTCGCCGGCGAAGTGGGGCGGAGGCCACCCGGCCCTGGCGCCGTGGAGGGACGCCATGCCCTGGAACTTCTCCCTTAGAACCGGGCTGGCGGCGACGCCGCCGGTGAGCAGGGCCTCGGGCTTCCGCGTATGCGCTAGCCCCCTCTCCGCGACCTCCACTGCGGCCCCGTAGCCGTTCTCCCTCAGCCCCAGGCAGACGGCCGCCCTCTCCTCGGCGCCGCGGCTCCTCCTCCAGGCCCTGAGCGCGGCTGTGAGGAGCCCGGAGTAGGAAACGTCCATGCCCTTGACCGTGTAGGGGAGCTCCGCTGGCTCCTCGGCTCTGGAGGCGCAGCGGTCAACCACGTGTAGGCCTCCCACCACGTATGGCGGGGCGAGCCCGGCGTCCCTCGCAAAGGTGTCGAGGAGGTTCCCCAACGCTATGTCAAGGGTCTCCCCGAAGACCCGGTACCTGCCTTTCGCGTGCGCCGCCACCATCGTGTTGCCGCCGGAGACGTAGAGGACGAGGGGGTCGGCGCTGCAGGTGAAGAGCCTCCCAATCTCTATGTGCGCCACCGCGTGGTTGACCGGGACAAGGGGCTTGCCGTAGTAGGCGGCGAGGCCGCGGGCAACCGTCGCGCCGACGCGGAGCGCCGGGCCGAGCCCCGGGCCAAGGGCCACCGCGACGGCGTCGATGTCCCTTATCGTGACGCCAGCCTCCTCGAGGGCGCGCCGGATGACCTCCGGCGCGACACGCACATGGTGGGCGGCGGCCTCCCTTGGGTGGATGCCCCCCTCCCTGGGCTGGTAGGTGTCCTTCACGCTGGCGAGGATGTAGGGCGGGTCAGAGGAGGCGACGCCGGCGCCGAACGTGTGCGCCGTGGACTCTATGCCGAGGACCCGGAGGCCGCTCCTCCAGCGGAGGCCTGGGTAGAGGCGGGGCGCGCTGCACCCCCGGATGCTAGGAGGAAACGAACTCGGTGTGGCCACACTTACCACAGTGCCACCTCGGCACAGGCCACTTGTGGAACGCCATGAAGCTGCCGCAGCGCGGGCATATCTTGTTCTTCCTCTTAATAGTGCCAGTGTTGTAGTCGTACTCGTACAGCCTGTGCACGTAGAGCTTGAGGCCCTCCTTCTTCTTGGACACGGCTCCACGCACCCCCATAGGCTAGGCTGACGCGTGGAGAGGAGACGGGGGCGCTACCCCGGTTATTCCTCTTCCTCCTCCTCGGGTATCTTGTTGCGCTCAATGATGTACTTGGGCTCGAACTGGAGCGCCCTCTCCACGGTGTCGTAGACGTGGACCTCTATCTTGGTGCGGCCCACGCCGTACTCGCTCCTCACGCTCCTTATGTAGAGCCTCTTTATGTCCACGCCGAGGGCCTTGGAGAGCTT
>JALUFI010000167.1 GCA_027043685.1 Pyrodictiaceae archaeon | reverse complement strand
GGTGGAGGCCCGCTATGAGGCGCTGCGCCTCCCCCCAGCTCTTGGCCTCAATGGTCACCCTCGTGTAGGCCTCGAGGCCATGCCTCCTCGCGACCTCCGCGAGGCCGCGGGCCCTCTCCGGCTCCGGGGCCTCCACGCCCACAACGCGGATACCCATCCTGGATGCAAGCTCAGCTATCGCTTCCATCTCCTCCCTGCTCCGGGGCGCCACCTGGAGGTCGCAGAGCCTCAACCCAGCAGCCCCAGCTCCTCGAGAACCCCTAGAGCCTTCTCAAGCCTCGGGCTCCCACGCAGAACAATAACCAACTGTATAACATCGTCGCCGTCAACGAACCTCACCTCGCCCAGGTAGGCGTCCTGCTTCCCCAATCGGAGGTAGAAGCGGCCACTCTTCTCATCATAGCGGCTCTCGAGCATGAAGCGCAGTATCCTCCGATCCTGCTCCCCGAGCCTCTCAGCGAGGCGGCGGAGGAACTCCTCCGCATCCCTCCCCTCAAGCCTCGCAGTTATCCTGGTAATCGGGTTAGAGTAGTGGCCCTCAACAGTCACCTTCTCCACGCGGAGCCTGCCACGCAGCTCCTCCGGCACGATGTTCATCAACGCCTGCATAACCTTGCCAACATCCTCGGTCGCATGGGCATGGACAGCGAACTCCACGCGCAGCACCCTGCTGGGCACCGGCAACCCAGGCGCCACCCAGGCCAGGCTACCAGCCCGGCCCCGGATAAGGAGCCGCAACATGGCCCAGGCATGCACCCGCCGCTAACAGCCCAGTAGGCACCGCCTCAGGGCAACGCCAGGAGCCGGGAAGGAGGGGAGCAGGCAACGCAAGAAGAGAGGAGTGAGACAGGGAGGACGAGCCCCGGCGGGCTACTGTAGGTCGCCGTGGTGGTACTTCTCGCGTATCTCGTCGGGCGCGATGAGCCTGGCGCCGCGGTGGGCCTCGTGCCGCTTCTTGAGCTCGCGCTCCTTCTGCTTCTTCTTCCACTTGTACTTGTGGGTGCCGCGGAGCCCACGGGTCTTCCGGAGCCCGCGCATCTTCTTGCCGGCGCTGGTGAGGCCGCGGAAGACGCGGCCACGGTTGTGCTTCTCGCATATCCACTTCAGCTCCTTGTCCCTGCACACCGCGGGGTGGCTCCTATCGACCAGGATGACCTCGTACCACTTGTACATACCGTCCTCCGCCACGTAGTAGCTGTTAAGCACCTCCATGTTGGGGTACTTCCTCGCAGCCCTCTCCTCCGCTATCAGCCTAGTAGACTTCGCGGGAGCATAGCCGTAGACACCCATCCTCTTCGGCCTACGCCCCTTGTTCGGCCTAGGCCTGTTCAACCCACCCTTGCGGACACGGACACGGACAACAATGATGCCCTGCTTAGCCTTGTAGCCAAGCGCCCTCGCCCGGTCAAGCCTCGTCGGCCTCTCCACCCGGACGACGCTGGGCTGCCTCCTCCACTCGATCAGCCTCTGCCTCCAGAGCTGCCGGAGCCCCGGGTCATCGAAGCGCTGCTTCCACTCCTCACGCAGGTAATGGTACAAGCCAAGAGCCATGGCGTCATCCCTTCCCTTCCGTACCCCGGTGCAGCGCCCCTCCCGTGGAGCCCCCCTTAAATAAGAGACGGGAGCCGGCCCCCCTCCAGGCAACCCAGCGGGCGCGGTGATGTATTGCCCGCATTGCCGAGCCCCGGGGGCATAGCCCCTGCCTGAGGGGCTCCCCGGGGGCTGTGGGGAGGTGGGTGCGCCCCGGCTGAGCGCCCCACGGCTAGCCTAGCCGTGCCTCGCGGCGGCCGCGACTATCTTTATCACGTCGTTGTCCTGTAGCACGTAGTCCTCGCCCACCCTCTGCTTAGTCTTCGCGTTTATCGCGTAGAGGAAGGTCCTGCCTAGGTCGGTGTGAACCATGTAGGCCAGCTGCCGTGCCGTGGTGCCACGCGGCACCAGGTAGGCGTCGGGCAGCACGCGGCCCTTCTTGTCAGTGAACCTGTTGACGTCCTCCACGGGGTACACGGCTATGAGGCCCAGCTGGTCGAGGAAGGTAGTGTTTATCGCCTGCTGGACGCCGGTGCTCCCCCACTTCCTCAGCACGTGCTCCCTTATGTACTCGAGGGCGCGGAGCTGCTGCTTGGTCAGCCTCTTCTCGTCCAGTATCTCGAAGTCGCTGTCCCCGGGTATGTATCTTATGAGGCCGCTCTTTGCGGCCCTCCTCAGCGCTAGCTCGGAGGCAGCACTGGTCGGAACAACGGGGTAGCTGAGCTCCCTCCTCATCCTCTTAATGTTGTCCTCGGCCTCCGGTATATCCGCCTTGTTGGCGGCTATCACCATTGGCTTGCTGAGCCTCAGCCAGTGGATGAAGCCGCGTAGGTCCTCGCGGCTCCACTTGTTGATGGGCTTCGCCTCGAGCCCGCTCCGGCGGAGAGCCTCCTCCACGTGGCTCCTCGCGACGCTGAAGCCGCTGAGCCTCTGGGCGAGCGCCTCGACAACGTTCTGCCCGGTAGTGGCCACCTTCATAGCGAAGCGGTCCCAGTCCCGGGACACAACCCCGTACATCCACTCCTCTATCTCCGTCTCAAGCCACCGTACCTCCTCCACCGGGTCATAGGTCCCCGGCGGCACAGGGTTGCCGGCAGCATCGGTGGAGCCGCTCGCGTCAACAATCAGTATCGTTGCGTCAGCCCTCCTAATCGCGTCGAGGAACTGGTTCCCCAGCCCCTTCCCCTCATGAGCCCCAGGTATGAGGCCAGGAATATCGGCGAGCTTGACCGGGATGAAGCGCCACCCGTCCAGGCAGAACCCTGAAGCAGGGTCACAGCGCGGAAGCCCAAGCTCCACGTGGACACAGCGCTTCCTCACATAACCGACACCAATACTCGGCTCAAGCGTCACGAAAGGCCTATTCCCAATCTCCACCGTCGCCAGCGTCGCCGCGGCAAAGAACGTCGACTTACCCACATTAGTCTTCCCGACCAGCCCAGCCACGTACTCCGGAGGCGGCACCCAGCCAACACCCCCTGCACCACTGCCACGCCGCCGGACAGAGGCGCCCCTAGGGTCTAGAACACGGCGCCCCACTCCCAGAGACCAATGCCCTACAACCAGTCCGGCGAAGCGCTCCCCGGGAGGAGGCAAGCCGAACCCTATAAACCTCGGCGCCACCGCGGCCCCACGCGAAGCCATGGAGACGCGGAGGCGAGGCAAGCCATGAGCGTGGAG
>JALUFI010000166.1 GCA_027043685.1 Pyrodictiaceae archaeon | reverse complement strand
AGCCTCGCGGTGTTCTCGCCGCCCCCGTTCGGGTAGAAGGCGTCACCCGGGACGAAGGCAACCCCCCTCTCTATTGCCTTTACTAGCAGCTTGCGGGCGTTTATCGACCCGGGTAGCCACATCCAGACGAAGAACCCGCCTATCGGCCTCGTCCACTTAACCCCCTCCGGCATGTACTCTTCAAGCGCCTCCAGCATCGCGTCCCTCTTCTCCCTGTACAGCTTCCTTATCAGGGGTATGTGCCTATCTATTATGCCCCGCTTTATGGCCTCAGCCGCTATGAACTGGGTCAGGCTGGGCGTGTGGAGGTCTATGGCCTGCTTCACCAGCTCAAGCTTCGAGACTATGGGCTCCGGCGCCACAAGCCAGCCGAGGCGGAGCCCCGGCGCGAGTATCTTGCTGAAGGAGCTCATGTATATCGTTCTCCCGTAGGGGTCCAGCGTCTTTATCGGCCTTGCATCTGTCTCCTCGAAGGCTATGAAGCGGTACGGGTCATCCTCGACGACTAGGAAGTCGTATTGCTCGGCCAGCTCGAGCAGGTGCTTCCTCCTCTCGTTGGGCAGAGTGGTGCCGGATGGATTATTGGCCGTGGCAACCGTGTAGAGGAACTTGAGGCGCCTCCTCTCCTCCGGGCCCAGGGTCTTCAACCTCTCCTCGAGGATATCGGTGCGGAGCCCCTGCTCGTCAATTGGGATCGTGAGGAACCGGGCGCCTGCTACGCGGAACGCTTGTATGGCTCCAAGGTAGGCGGGTTCCTCGGTCGCGACTATGTCGCCTGGCGTGACTAGGGCCTGGCCGAGGAGGTAGAGGGCCTGCTGCGACCCAACCGTCGCGATCACGCCATCGCCGCTGTGGACCGCGACGTCGTGTTTCTCGGCGAACTCCTTCACCGCTTCGAGGAAGGTTGAGACGCCGCGGGTCGGGCTGTACTGGAGAGCCTTCTCCCCGTACTCCTCAACCACCTCGCTCGCTATCCGGGCTATCTCGTCCTTCGGGAACGTCCTGGGGTCGGGGAGGCCGCCGGCAAGGCTAATCACGTCCCCCTTCTCGACGAGCTTGAGCAGCTCACGTATATCGGAGGCCCTTAGCCCCTGCGCGAGCTCCGAGAAGAACTTATCGTAATTCACCATCGCGCCTTCACCGCTGGCTACACGCGGAGCCGGCGAGGGAACCCCCGAGGCGTGCCCGGCTCGAGGGGTTCCCTCAACGCGTGGGTCAACCGTGCACGGTCTTTGGAGACTCCCTGGAGGGATTTAAGGAGTGGCTGGTGGCCTGGAGGAGGCCCTGGAGAGGGCTCGGCTCCTACTGGAGGCCATCACGCGCGGTGAGTACTGCTGCCTGCGCCACGGGCTCCCCTACGTGACTCCCTCGATTCTCGCGGGCCAGGCGTTCTGCGAGGCCCGCACGGAGCTGGAGATGAGGCTTGGCCCAAGGGAGGCGAAGCCGAGTCCCAGCACTGCTAGGAGGCTTCTCCAGGTGCTGCTGGGTGCGAGGAAGCGGCTCTGGGGCAGGGAGAGCGGCGTGCTCAGTATCCCCTTGGCTGCCGTCCTGCACGGTGTCCCTGTGGTTGGCTCGCCACCTGTAATGGTTGTCGAGGGTGGCTGCGTTAGGGCCGTGTACGCGGTTTCCCAGACGAGGCGCAGGAGGCTCTACGCAAGCCACCGGGTGAAGATATACACCTATGCCTTGCTTGCCGAGGAGCTGGGCATTATGTGTCCCGATGCGAGGCTCGCATACATACTGGCGGAGGAGCCGCTGGACGCCGCAGAGCTGGTGAAGTCGCTGCCGGAGCCGGGGCGCCCGAGGCCCATGGAGGCCCGGGGGGCCACGCTGCACCTGCTCGCCCACGACCCTGTGGAGGAGGAGAGGCTGCTGGAGCCGCTCCTCGCCTACTGGCGCGGCGAGAGGGAGCCGGTGCCGCGGCGGGGCCCCTGGTGCGCAGGATGCCCCTACCGGGAGGACTGCCTCGCCCTCTACCCCTAGCCCTGGCCCCCGGCCTCGCTTTGCTCCTCGAGGTTGAGGCTCACTAGGCGCTCCAGGAGGAGGGCGTAGAGGGGCGCATGGAGCCCGAAGGTTATTATGTTCAACGCTATGTCTATGCCGGAGCCGGCCAGCCTCCTGGACGCCGTCGCCTTGCACTCCTGGAGCCTGCGGCCGAGCTGGTAGAGGGCCACTATGAAGCCGAGCGGCACCAGTGAGACGAGCATGCTGAGGGTATCAAGCCCGCCCCGGGGCCTACCCAGACACACGGTGTCGAGGAGAGCGGCGAGCCGGTGTGCCAGCGCTACACCAGCCACTGTCACGGGCAGAGTCGCCAGGTAGAGCGCTATGAAGGCGTCAATCATCCCGGGGAGCCCCCGGGGCGCCAGGTTCACCGCGGCCGCGAGAGCGAGGGTCGGCATGCTGGAGAAGACGGCGGCTATCACGAGCCCCATGCGGGGCCACTCACGGAGAGCCCTGCGGAGAGCCTCCCTTGGAGGAGCCCTTGCCTCAGAGGAGCCTCGGGAAACGCTCAATACCCTACCGCCCCACGATGACCCCTCTTTTCTGGGCGGCGGTGTGGTGCGCCTGCGACGACGATAGCCGCGGCCCCACGCTGAGGGCCGCGGGATGCTGAGGAAGAGCCGTGCCGAAGCCGCCGCAAAAAAGCCCTGCCCTCTAGGGCTCCGCCACCGTCTCCTCGAAGACGCCGCGACGGGTTATCCTCAGCACCTTGTTCGCGTACACGATTATGCCCTTATCCGTTATCTCGAACGGATGCCTCTTCATGCTGTGCCTCGTACCCCTCATCTTCCACACTATGAGGCTCCTCTTCAGCTCGCCCTCTATCTCGTCCAGGTCTAGGCGCACAATGCCGTCTGCCGCGTGCTCGACGCCGGGGCCGCCGAAGCCCCTCTCGGTGACGCTCACCTGGCTTACGAGGAAGCTCGTGGTGCCGAGGCCGCTTAGCACCCTCTTCAGCATCATTACTACGCTCCTAGCTATGCTGGGCTTAGTCAAGTACAGTGTCGAGACAGAGTCTATGGCTACGCGCTGGGCGCCCGTGTCGCGTATCGCCTCCTTAAGAACATCTATCAATAGCCCTACGTCGGTTGGGTCGCGTACGACATAGCGCTCCCTCTTCGCCGCCTCGCCTATGCCGCCCGTGAAGGCATCAACTATCGCAAACATACCCTCCCTCTCGTATGGCCTCACGTCCCAGCCGAACTGTGCCAT
>JALUFI010000165.1 GCA_027043685.1 Pyrodictiaceae archaeon | reverse complement strand
GGTTACGAATATGTTGAGGAGCAGTGGTATCAGCGCCAGAGCCACGAACGTGAACACTATGAGGCCCGCTATGGTGTTCGAGATACCCCTAAGCCGCCTCCCTCTCCTGGCCTGCATGGCTGTCTCACCCTTCACCTCTCCCCGTTGTCCTTGTGCAGTTACTTCGTCATCGTACAGTATACCTGGCAGGTATTATCTTATCCCTCGTCAGGAGAGCGGAATCCTATATCTGTCCAGGGCTGTGGTGAGCTGGAGCCGTATCCCTGGCCATTTCCTCGCTGACCCTGTCTACGGTCTCGCCTCCTTAGTATATCCCCGCAAGCATCTTTCAATTTCTAAATCTTCTTGTTGATGTGCTGGATGGGTTGTTGGGCATAGCGCTATCCAGCGGGCAAGGGGAGCCGGAGGAGGGGGTGAAGGAGAGGAGAGGTGAGAAGATGGAGGTGTCATGGTGGGGCCGCCGGGATTTGAACCCGGGACCACCGGCGTTCCGGCCCTGGGTCTGCGGGGTGGGTCCCCAGGCCGGCATCCTGCCAAGCTAGACGACGGCCCCGTGGCCACGCCATGGCACTGGCGTGGAGGCGGTTCCGGGTTTATGTGTCTTGCCTCTCATTGCTTCCAGGCGGTTCCTTTCTATTCTGTTCGTGGTATTGGTTGGATAGGTGGCGGGGGCTTTTTCGTTGCGTTTCCGTGACCAGGGGATTCTGTCATGGGTAATTATTTTAAACGTGTGCTCCTTCTTCGCATGTGTATCATGGCGTTTGAGAGGTAGCATCAGCCACCAGGTTAACGCATGTTGACAAGCAGGGGTGAGGCGGCGTGTACCCCGCGTGGAGTTCCTACCCGCTGCCCGGGCTGCGGCTGCTGTCGTTCATCGGCATAGCGACGCACTGGATAATCCTGCAGTACGTGCTGGGCCTGCCATTCATGGCGTTTCTGGCGCTGCTAGCATACCTCAAGAGCGGCGACGAGGTCTGGAAGAAGATAGCCCACACTCTCGCCAAGGGCTTCGTGGTCGTCTTCGCAGTCGGCGCAGCAACCGGCACCGGCAGCGAGTTCGGACTAGTACTCCTATGGCCAAACCTCACCGACGCCGCGGGCCGCTACATCTACTTCCCGCTATACGCCGAGATCTTCGCTTTCATGATGGAGGTAGTGTTCCTCTACATGCTGTGGTACGGCTGGAACCGCCTATCCCCCAAGGCGCTGGCCGCGGTAGCGTTCCTAGGCTTCCTCGGCGCCTGGTACAGCGCCAGCATGATAGTAAGCGTTAACAGCTTCATGGTTGCGCCGACCGGCATAGTGCCGGCGATCCAGGTCCGGAACGGCCACCTAGTCTACCTCTACGACAAGGGCTACCCCAAGATAACCGCGGCAGTGCCGATGGAGATACTGAAGCTGCTCAACGTGAAGTTCCTGCTCAAGCACGGCGTCGAAGTAGTCACCACTAATGGGCCAACGATCAGCCTCGCCGGCGTGCAGACGAAGACAGTAATTGTAAGGATGCCGGTTAGGATGGTGCAGCAGCTGGTCCGCGAGGCCTACACCGGCGTGTTGCTGAAGGACAGCGTGCTCGTCAAGGGCGGCGTGATAAACACTGCCGCCGTCGCCGAGCTAGCCAAGAACCCCGCTGAGCTGAAGAAGCTACTCCGCATGATACACGCCGAGGGCTACGCCGCAGCCATGGGCATCAAGCTGGCAGCGCAGCCCGTCAGCGCGGAGCAGGTGGCCAAGCTGCTACTCAACCTGCCAGTCAAGAACGTGCTCGACGCGATACTCCTGGCAACGATTAAGTACGTAGGCGTAACCACTGTCACCTTCAAGAGCCCAGTCTACCCTGCCAGCATCGCGCACGTGATAGGCGCTGGCCTCGTGGTCAGCGGCTTCACCGCCCTAGCTGGCTTCGCGCTGCGCCTCGTCCAGGTAGAGAAGAGGGGCGGCAACGTAGACCCCGAGTACAAGAGGTATCTCGAGAAGGCCTTCAAGTTCACCGCTGTCTTCGCAGCAATAATGATAGCGATACAGGGCTTCGTGACCGGCCACGAGATGGGTGTCGCAGTAGCCCACTACAACCCCGAGAAGTTCGCTGCAATGGAGGGCAACGCAGTAGACTTCAACAGCATACCGAAGATGCTCCACATACAGAGCCTCACGGAGAAGATGATGAGCCTGGTAGCCTACGGTAACCCCAACGTCGGGCTGCCGGAGTACGACAAGATACCCGCCCACTACTGCCAGTGCATGATAAGCGGGCTGCCGAAGTTCGACTGCAGGCCGCCGCTAGTCATCCATTACATCTACTACACCAAGATAGGGCTGGCGATACTCCTAGGCCTCTACGGCCTAGTGATAGGCCTGGTGGCTATGAGGGACCAGTGGGGCTGGGCCGACAAGCTCCTCAACCTGGTGAGGATACGCGGCAGGCCCAGGTGGCTGCTCGAGCTAGCGATAGCGTTCGCGATAGTGGCGCAGATGGTCAGCAACATGGGCTGGGCTGTCCGCGAGATAGGCCGCAAGCCCTGGACAATCTACGGCATGATGACTGTCGACGTTGCCGGCACCACCAACTCGCTGGCGCACCTACTGCCCAGCATAATACTGGTCGCTGTCTACTACCTGGCGATACTCAGCGTGCTCGCCTACGCGGTGTACAGGATACTCTGGGTGCCCGGCAAGAGGCAGCTAGAGGGGGCCGAGGCCTAAAGAGGTGCATAGTAATGCCTAGCCTGTCCACGCTCCCCGTGTGTTTTTATATGGTTTCTCCGTGCGGCGTGTAGGCTCCCTATATATATGCTGGATGCATGTGGCTATGTGTGCGTGTATGGATGAGTGTAGGTGGGGCCGGTAGCAAGGGGTGACGTGCCGTGATCGGTGTAGCGCCCGCGTGGCTGGCCTACATGTTCGGCTGGCACATAGCGATGGTGAACCTGGGCATAGGGCTGGCGTGGATAGTGCCCTACCTCAAGTGGAGGGCCGATAAGACCGGGGACGCGCAGCTCGAGAGGGCTGCCCGGAGCCTCATGAGGTTCTATGCTGCCACTTACGGGCTTGCTGGTGTCTTCGGCACGGCGTTCACGGTGTTCCTGCTCAGCTACTACCCCGACTTCATCGGCATCGCCGGCCACATAGCGTTGATACCCTTCGCGATCTCGGTGCTGGCTATAGCGCTGCACTTCTTCAGCATAGTAGGGTTCTACTATGGCTGGGACCGGTGGAGC
>JALUFI010000164.1 GCA_027043685.1 Pyrodictiaceae archaeon | reverse complement strand
CCCTATATATAGGCTGGATGCATATGGCTATGTGTGCATGCATGAGTGTAGGTGGGGCCGGTAGCAAGGGGTGACGTGCTGTGATCGGTGTAGCGCCCGCGTGGCTGGCCTACATGTTCGGCTGGCACATAGCGCTGGTGAACCTGGGCATAGGGCTGGCATGGATAGTGCCCTACCTCAAGTGGAGGGCCGATAAGACCGGGGACGCGCAGCTCGAGAGGGCTGCCCGGAGCCTCATGAGGTTCTATGCCGCCACCTACGGGCTCGCCGGTGTCTTCGGCACGGCGTTCACGGTGTTCCTGCTCAGCTACTACCCCGACTTCATCGGCATCGCCGGCCACATAGCGTTGATACCCTTCGCGCTCTCGGTGCTGGCTATAGCGCTGCACTTCTTCAGCATAGTAGGGTTCTACTATGGCTGGGACCGGTGGAGCCGCCCGGCGCACTACGCGATAGGCGCGGCGCTGGCGATAACGGCGCTGCTGATACCCCTGGGGTTCCGCTCAGTCTTCGCCTTCCTCAACATACCTGCCGGCCTGGTGGTTGACCTCAGCAGCGGCAGCCCCCACTACGGCCTAGACCTGGGCGCGGCGCTCTTCAGCAACCCGACAACGATACCGCTCTACGTAAAGAGCATAACTGCTGCCTTCACTGTGACGTTCTTCGCGATAATGGGTGCCTACGCCTACAAGGCCGCTATGAGTAGCGGCGAGGAGCGCGAGTACGCCCTAAGGATAGCAAAGATGATGGCTAAGCCGGCCGCTGTGGGCGCGGTGCTGATGATATTCATGGGCCTCTGGTACGCCGTAAGCCTGGAGGCGATACCCTACAAGTTTAACAACGTCTTCGCCAGCCTCGGCTGGCGGGTGGGCGACGGCGTAGCCTACTACAATGTAGCGTGGCTCTTCGTGCTGAAGATGCTGTTCTTCGCGGTCCAGTTCGTCGCATTGATAGTCGCGGTGCCTAAGCTGCTGCGCGGCCAGCTGGACAGCGGCGCCGCGAAGCTCCTGCTCGTCGCCGGCGTAGCCGCTGTGCTCACGGTGCCGCTGGGCGAGTACCTCAACGCGTTCAGCCAGTACCCGTTCTTCATAGCCGCGTGGCCCGATGTGCTGGCCGGCCACATAACGCCGCAGCAGCTGGTCCAGCAGTACGGCGTCGTAATCAAGCCACTGAACCAGCAGACCCTCAAAGAGGTCATAAACACCATCAACAGCGTCGTGCTGGTTGATGGTGCAGGCAGCAGCGCAGAGGGCGTCCTCAAGGCGCTGGCGGCGAAGTACCCGGCGTTCCTGCCGCTCCTCGACCAGCTCTACGCCGGAGTCAACGAGATAGCAGTGGAGCCGGCAGTCGTCTGGCTGACTTTCGGCTTCATAGCCTTCCTGACCGCCTTCGCCGCCTACCTGCTATACATAATCCTCAGCCCCGGCAAGCAGGCGGCAGCCAAGCCGGCGGTAGCCGCAGCGGCAGCCGAGAGCTAAACAGCGGGCCTCCTTCAGCCTTCCCGGCGTTTTTCCTTGCCCCTCCCCCTTGGTCCGGGGGCTACTTCTCGCCCGGCGCGGCTGGCCAGTGACGTGCTGTCTCCTCATTTAGGGCGTTGCAGTGCCTGCCTCCCCGGGGGGCTTGGGCTGGGGGTGACTGGTGGCTGGGTGGTAGGAGGCAGCGCAGGCTGAAGGACAAGGACTTGTTTGAGACCGTCGAGGAGGTCTGGGATCGGCAGACGCTGCTCGCAGCCTATGAGGTGATGAGGCGGCTCCGTATCGACAGGTTCGCGGGCGTGGTTAGTGCTGGGAAGGAGGCGAGGGTGTACCGGGCCATCGGTAGGCGGGGGGAGGAGTACGCGGTCAAGATATACCTCACCGTGACCGCGGAGTTCCGGAAGAGTATCCAGAAGTACTTGCTCGGCGACCCCCGGTTCCGGAACGTGGACACTAGTAACACGAAGAAGCTGTTCTTCGCGTGGGCCCGGAAGGAGTTCCGCAACCTTAAGAGGATGTACGAGGCGGGTGTCCGCGTCCCACGGCCGTACCTCGTCTACCAGAACATAATAGTGATGGAGTTCATTGGCCGTGGTGGGCTCCGGGCGCCGACGCTCCGGGAGGCCTACCGGGAGCTGGAGCCGGGGGAGCTGGAGGAGCTTGCCTGGGAGGCTCTGAGGCAGTACCGCCGCATCCTGTGCTGCGCGGGGCTCGTCCACGCGGATTTCAGCGAGTACAACCTCCTCTACCTAGACGGCAAGCTCTACGTCATAGATGTGGCGCAGGCGGTTAGCCTGGAGCACCCGAATGCGGAGGACTTCCTCCGCCACGACATCTGGAACATCCACCGGTTCTTCGCAAGGGAAGCCGGTATAGGGCTCCCCGGGCCCGAGGAGCTTCTCGGGTGGGTAAGGCGATGCAGCGAGGAGGAGTGCCCCGGGGAGAGGGGGCGCAGGGCGCAGCAGCTGGTAGAAGCGTCCCAGGAGTCCTGAGGCTATACGCGAAGCTGCCCCCGGACAGGATAGGGGTGCTCATAGGCGAGAAGGGCAGGGTCAAGACGGAGATAATGAAGAGGACTAGGACGAGGATAACAGTTGACAGCACGACCGGCATGGTGATAATCGAGCCGGAGTCCCCGGACGTGCCCCCATTCATGGTTATGAAGGCCCAGGAGGTCGTGAGGGCGATAGCCTACGGCTTCCCGCCCGAGAAGGCGCTGAAGCTCCTCGACGAGGACCAGGTACTGATAGTCATAGACCTCAAGCAGTACGTGGGTGACGCCCCGAACCACCTGAAGAGGATAAAGGGCAGGATTATCGGCGAGAAGGGCAAGGCGAGGAAAACAATAGAGGAGATGACGGGCACCTACATAAGCATATACGGTAACTACGTGGCGATAATAGGGGACTACGAGACAGCGAGCATAGCCAAGCAGGCAGTAGAGATGCTCATCCAGGGCAGGCAACACAGCACTGTCTACCGGTACCTTGAGAGAGCTATGTTCGATCTACGCAGGAGCCGGATGACCCAGCTCTGGCGCTGAGAGCCACGGTCGGCCTTCGGGAGAATCCTCACCGGCCCCGCCTCCCCTGGGGCCTCGGCAATCCAGGCCCTCCCCATCCCCTACTAGCCGCGGAGGAGGGCTAGGTGACGGAAACGCTCGCCGGCGTATAGGTTACCCTCTTCCTTATCACGCGGCCGGTCCTCGCCCGGTAGAGGTACTCGACCACGAGGGCCCCCGCGTAGCTGGCTAGTATCGTGTAGAAGCTCCTGGGGTTAGTGGCGTACTGGTGGTAGAGGAGCAGCGCCAGTATAGAGGCTACGACAACGAGGCTCAGGGCTATGACTGCTGTGTTTCCCCGCGTGATGCTGCGTAGCCGGTAGTGGGCGATGATCACCGCCAGGTAGATGATTATGAAGGTGGCGCTGCAGACGGCGGCCACGCCGTCGAGGTTGAGCAGGAGGGCGAGGAGGAGGCCGAGGATGGCTGTCGCGTAGAGACCCTCGGGTGCGCCGAACCAGGCCTTCCTCTCAAAGACCCTGGGCAGCTCCCCCTCCCTGGCCAGCGCGTATGCTATGTTTGCGCCGCCGTACAGGGTGGCGTTTATCGCGGAGGAGGTGGATAGGAGGGCGCCCAGCGCTATCAGAGTGAACCCCGCCTCGCCCAGGAAGGGCTTGGCCGCCTCGGCTAGCGCGTACTCCTTGGCCCTCACCAGCTCCTTGACGGGGAGGTTGCCGACAGCCACTACCGAGACCCCCACGTAGACAATCGTCGATATTAGTAGGCTTAGGTAGATTGCTCTCGGCACATTGCGCTCGGGGTCCTCTATGTCCTCGGAGGCGTTTGTAACGAGGCCGAAGCCCGTGTAGCTGAGGAAGAAGAACGACGCCGCATATACGACTCCCATCAAGTGCTCCTTGTCCAGCAGTGGAGCGAGGAGCTGGGGCTTAATCGTCCAGAGCCCAGCAGCTATGAACAAGCCAAGTATCCCGAGCTTCGCAGCCACTATGAGGCTCTCGGCCCTCCCCACAGCCTTGGAGCCCCGGAAGTTCAGGGCAACGAAGACAGCCACGACAGCTACCTCCACAAGGGCCATGTTCAGTGCAGTTAGCGGTGCGTGGACAAGGGCTAGGAAGTAGCCGGCGAAGGTCTTCGCGAAGAGTGCTATCGAGGCGACGTAGGTGAACCATAGCATGAAGGCAAGCATGCCGGTGACGACGTTGTCCCCTATCCCGCGGAGTATGAACTCTATCGGCCCAGCGTTGGACACTATCTTTGAACCGAGCTTGGCGTAGTTGTAGGCGACGAGGAGCGCGGCGGCCGAGGCAGCTATGAAGGCTAGTGGGAGGTCGCGGCCAGCTATCTCGGCGCCGACGCCTATGAGTGAGAAGATGCTGGCACCTATGATTATGCCAACAGCTATAGCCGTGGCCTCCCAGAGGCTGAGCTTACCGCTCCTCCTCCGCAAAAGAGGACACACCCGGGGGCGAAAAGGCCCCACGGGCCCGGTGGCTCTTAGGCGTACTCCTCGGCCAGCTCTATCAGCTCCTGGGGTATGATGCCCTTCTCGGCCAGCTTACGTACCTCCTCCTTCTGGTACCGGTAGACGACGTCGGCGCGGTCCGGCTTGAAGTCCCAGGGCGCTGCCAGCACTATGTCGCCCTCCCTCATCCACATCCTCCTGCGGAGGCTGCCGGGTATCCTAGCCTTCCTCTCAACCCCGTCCTGGCAGCGTATCAGCAGGTGGTCGGCGCCTAGCACCCTCACGACGACGCAGAGTATGGTGCCCTCCTCCGGGTTGGGGAGGGGTATCTCCTTCTTCGACTCCTCGGTCCTCTTCTTCTTCCTGCCTCCCCTCCTGCGCGCCAGGGCTACATCACCCTCCTCTCCACGTGACCGGCTCCAAGGCCCCTCATTAGTTGCGGGGTGCTCCCCCTCTATCTCCTCTAGGGCCGTGGCCCCGGTGGCGTCAGCCCCGGGTAATAAGGGGGGTGGCTGTGGGGGCTAGGCCTCGGGCACCGGGTGCCTCTCCAGCAGCCTATCCACGAGGTCCTTCACGGTGGGGCCCTCCAGTATCTTGAGTTCGTAGCTCACTCTCACGTAGGGCTTGTTTAGCTCTATCATCTTCTCTAGCCTTGCAGGCGTCGCTATGACCACCGTTTCTGCGGGGACGCGTTTCAGCGTCTCCTCGAGGTCGCGTAGCTGCTGCTCCGTGTACCCGGTGGAGGGCACAACGGGCCCCATGTGGGGGTACTCCTCATACATCTTCTTTATCGTCCCCACGGCGTAGGGCTTGGGGTCGACTATCTCCGCGCCGTACTTCTTCGCAGCGACGTAGCCGGCGGCATAGGGGGCCCCGCCGTGGGTCACAGTCGGGGAGTCCTCTACTATGACGACGCGGCGGCCCTGGATGAGGTCGGGCTTGTCGACACGGACCTCTAGGTCCGCGACCGCTATCTCTAGGCGCGGGTTTAGGCTTAGGAGCTTCTTCCTGGCCTCCTCCACCCTCTGCCCGCCGGCGACGGAGGCCTTGGTTATTATCGCGACCTCCGCCATGCGGACGTTTACCTCGCCGGGGAAGGAGCCGTCAATTGTCTCGGGGCGCAGCGGGTCAACGACGACTATCCAGAGGTCGGGCTTTATGAAGGGCCAGTCATTGTTCCCGCCATCCCATATTATCACGTCCCCGAGTTTCTCTGCCTCCCGGAGCACGAGGCCGTAGTCAACGCCGGCGAGCACCGGCGTCTCTAGCTCGAGGTATGGCTCGAACTCCTCCCTCTCCTCGACTGTGAGCGGGTACCTGGCTAGGTCGTCCTCGACCTGGATGACTATTAGCTTCTTTGCCTCGAGGTTGCCGTAGGCCATTGGGTGGCGGACGACCACGGGCTCCAGGCCGCGGAGCTTCACCTCCCGCACCAGGGCGCGGGACACCGTGCTCTTCCCGGCCCCGGTCTTGACCGCGGTGACGGCGGCGACGGGCTTGTAGCTGACGAGCATTGTCTCCCTGGGGCTTATGACTCGGAAGCTGGCCCCCGCGGCGAGGGCGCGGCTGAGGAGGTGCCCCACGTCGCTGTAGAGGAGGTCGCTGTACGCGAGCACCACCTCGTCGACATGGTGCTCCTTGATTATCTTCTCGAGGAGCTTCTCGGGCACAATGGGTATCCCGTCGGGGTACCGGTGCCCGGCTAGGCTCGGGGGGTAGCGGCGCCACTCTATCCCCGGTATCTGGGCCGCGGTGAACGCGACAACCTCGTAGCTAGGGTCATCGCGGAACACGGTGTTGAACACGTGGAAGTCCCTGCCCCCGGCCCCCAGTATAACCACGCGCTTACGCTGAACCATTCGGGGGCCACCCCTTCCGCCCAACAATAGCCTTGAGGGGCAGTGTTAAGCTTGGAGCCGTAAACCGGGGCCCTGGCCCCCTCAGCGAATACTACAAGGAGAGCCCCCCGTGCCACCATAGAGTGGGCGGGTGTGCAGCGTGGCGAAACCATGCCTCCTCTACGCGGCGAGCCCCCTCCACGACAAGGCGCTCCTCGAGAGGCTCCGCTCAGCCATAACACCCGTCGCCGAGAGGCATGCAGGCGCCCGTGACCTCGGCGTGGCGTCGAGCCCCGGGGAGGCCGCTGAGAGGCTCCAGGGCTGCGGCCCCGCGGTCATCGTCTTCTCCACCGGGGGCACCGAGCACATAGTCCTCCAGGCAGCGGCTGCGGCGACGGGCCCCCTGCTCCTCGTCGCCCACCCCTACGCCAACAGCCTCCCAGCCCTCCTAGAGGCCTACCCCCTCCTCCGCCGCCTAGGCGCGGCCGCGGCCTACGTGGAGGAGCTGAGCCCCGAGGTGGTTGAGCGGGGCCTGGCCCCGGGGCTCCGGGGGCTCCTCGCCGCCTCCAGGCTCCGGGGCGCCAGGCTCGGCATAATCGGTGAGCCGAGCCCCTGGCTCGTCTACAGCAGGGTGGAGCCGGCGGAGCTACGGGAGAGGCTCGGCGTCTCCCTGGTAGAGGTGCCGATGGAGGCCCTGGAGGAGGAGTACCGCCGGGCCCAGGCCCCGGAGCAGCTGCTCGAGAAGCTCGTCTCCGGCGCGGCCGGGGTGGAGAGGCCCCGCGAGGAGCTTGAGAAAGCCCTCCGCCTCTACGCCGCCATGAAGCGGATAGTGGAGAGGGAGAGGCTCGACGCGGTCACCATAGAGTGTTTCGAGGTAATCCCTCGTCTCGACACTACCGCTTGCCTGGCCCTAAGCCTTCTGAACAGCGAGGGGGTCGTGGCCGGCTGCGAGGGAGACGTACCCGCAGCGCTCACAATGATGCTCGCCTCCTGGGCCGCCGGCCGCCCAGCCTTCATGGCGAACCTCGCCCGGCTCTACAGCGACGGGGTTCTCCTAGCGCACTGCACCGCGCCGCTGAGCGAGGGACGCTACAGGCTCCTAAGCCACTACGAGACCGGGAAGGGGGTCGGAGTCAGCCTCGAGTACCCCAGGGGCAGCCAGGCAACCATCGCGAGGCTGAGCCCAGGGCTCGACAGCCTCAGGCTAGGGATAGGCGAGGTGGTGGAGTCCGGGCTCCTTAGCCCCCTGCACTGCAGGACACAGGTAAGGCTCAAGACAAGCTGGGACCCCTACATGCTCCTAGAGAAGAGCACAGGCAACCACTACGTCCTAGTACTAGGCAACCACGTCCAGGAGCTGAAGACTGCAGCCCAAATGCTAGGCATAGAGCCAGAGATACTCAGCTAACCCCCGAAGACCCGGGGAGCCACACGCCTCCCAGCAGCCTCCAGAGCAGCAACAGCAGCAACCACGCCCCCACAGTCACCCTCCTCAACAGCCACGAGCCCACCCGGATAACCCAGGTCGACCCCGGCAGCCTCAAGCACGAGCCCGGCAGCCTCCAAGCCCCGGCATACCGCACCCCAAGGGAAACAGCCACGGCTCCTCAACAACTCACACACAACCACAGCAGCGGCAACCACGCCAGCCCGCAGACCCAGGCACACCTCATCCACGGACAAGGAGCCCCTGCCCCCGCAGCGCCGACCACACAGGCCCCGGGGGACTAGGCGGCGGGAGAGAGGGGGGAGAATTCGCCTATCCCCCGGGAAAAGCCTCCGGAGAGAAGAGCAACGATGAGAGAAGAAATGGAGGGGGAAAAGAGGGCTTCTATGGGAGGCTAGAGCACCATTCTCTTCAGCTCCTTCGCCAGCCTCTCGTACCGCCTTATGTCCTCCGGTGTCAGGCTGGGCTGCACAGCCTTCAGCGCCTTGAGGAAGTGCTCCATCCTCACCTCGGTGGGCTTCGGCTGCCCGGTCTTCTTGAACGCCTCCCTCACCGCTATCATCGCGGCCTCCCTGGCGACCGCCTCCAGGTCTGCGCCGGTGTAGCCCTCAGTCATCTCCGCGATCTTCTCCAGGTCCACGTCGTCTGCTAGCGGCATGTTCCTGGTGTGTATCCTGAGTATCTCTAGCCGTGCCTTCTTGTCCGGCGGCGGCACGTAGATGAGGCGGTCGAAGCGGCCGGGCCGCAGCAGCGCCGGGTCAAGGATGTCCGGCCTGTTCGTCGCAGCTATCACCACGACGTTGGTCAGCGGCTCTATGCCGTCCATCTCTGTCAGCAGCTGGTTCACTATACGGTCCGTCACGCCGCTCGTGTCGTGCCTCATGCCGCGCGCAGGCGCGATGGAGTCTATCTCGTCGAAGAAGATTATCGCCGGCGCCACCTGCCTAGCCCTCCTGAATATCTGGCGTATCGCCTTCTCGCTTTCTCCTACCCATTTGCTCAGCACCTCTGGGCCCCTAACGGCGATGAAGTTGGCGCCGCTCTCCGTTGCAGCCGCCTTCGCGAGAAGCGTCTTACCGGTGCCCGGCGGGCCGAAGAGCAGGATACCCTTAGGCGGCCTGATACCCATCTGCTCGAAGACCTCTGGGTGCTTCAGCGGCCACTCGACGGCCTCGCGCAGCTGCTGCTTAACATCATCAAGCCCGCCAATATCCTCCCAGCGGACCTCCGGGACCTCAATGTATATCTCCCTTATCAGGCTGGGCTGCACGTACTTCATTGCTTCCAGGAAGTCGGCCATGGTTACCTTGAGCTGCTTCAGCACCTCGGCGGGTATCGGCTTGTTGAGGTCAATCTTGCCGCTCTTTATGAAGCGGCGCAGCGCGCTCATAGCGGCCTCCTTGACCAGGGCTGCTAGGTCCGCGCCAGTGTAGCCGTGGGTCATCTCAGCTATCTTGTCCAGGTCAACGTCCTCGGCGAGCGGCATGTTGCGGACGTGGACCTGCAGTATCTCCTTCCTGGCCCTCTTGTCGGGCGGCCGTATCTCTATCTCGCGGTCGAAGCGGCCAGGCCTCCTCAGCGCGGGGTCAAGCGCCTCCGGCCTGTTGGTGGCGCCTATGACTATGACGCGGCCCCTCTCCTTGAGGCCGTCCATGAGGGTCAGCAGCTGGGCTACGACGCGCTTCTCGACTTCGCCGGTGACCTCCTCGCGGCGGGGCGCAATCGCGTCAATCTCGTCTATGAAGATTATGCTGGGCGCGTTCTTCTGGGCTTCCTCGAATATCTCGCGGAGCCTCTGCTCGGACTCGCCATAGTACTTGCTCATTATCTCGGGGCCGTTGATGGCTATGAAGTATGCGCCTATCTCGTTGGCCAGAGCCTTGGCCAGCAGTGTCTTGCCAGTGCCGGGCGGCCCGTAGAGCAGGATGCCCTTAGGCGGCTCGATGCCCAAGTGCTTGAACAGCTCGGGGTGCTTCATCGGCAGCTCGACTATCTCCCTTATCTTCTCCTTGGCCTCCTCGAGGTCGCCTATGTCCTCCCAGGTCACCCTGGGTATGCCGCGGCGTATCTGCTCCTCCCTTACGGGCTCCTCGCGTATCTGCAGCTCAGTGTTCTCGGTTATGTAGACGAACTGGCTCGGCTGGGTAGCAACCACTACGAGGCGCAGCCCGGTGCCGAGCACCGGGACGATTATCGTCTCGCCCCTGGTCACGGGCTTCCGGAGCAGGAACTCCTTCACGTAGTCGACGAAGTCCCTGCTGAACCTTATCGGCTCAGTCGGCGCCAGCACGACCTTGGTGGCGGGCTGCACGTTGGTGGCCTTCCTCACGGTTACCATGTCGCCGACGCTTGCCCCTATAGCCTCGCGTATGAAGCCGTCAATACGTATAATGTTGGGGTCGTCGTCCGGCGGCAGCGGCCACACCTGCGCAACAGCAACGCCCCGGGGCCCCTCGATCTCTATGAAGTCGCCTACCTCCACGCCGAGCTTAGACATGGCCTCCCTGCTTATCCTCGCAATCTTCCTACCCACGTCCCTGCTCCTAGCCTCCGCGACGCGGAGCTGTATCTCTGGAGGCATACCTCCTCTACCTCCACCCATCCCCCGCTATGAGCCCTCTATGAGAGAATATATATTCAACCCCATGGAGTGGGCCTCCAAGACCACCATAGCCGTAGAGGGGAGGCGCCGAAGCCTAGGCCTCAACAAGGTCGAAGGGGAGCTCCAGCAACCCCCGGGTCCTACGGAACCGCGGCCTACCCAGCCTCAGCGAGCCGACACAACCCGTACTGCGGGTATGCTGCTTGTTACACGCATTCACGTTCCAGAAGCCAGGGCCCCACGGGTCAGGGATAACAACGATACTAAGCTCCTCCACGCCCTCCGGCACCGGGAACAAGTCGTAGACCTCATCCCCGTAGCGCTCCTCCGCAACCCTCCGGGGCAGAACCTCCACCCTCACCGGGACATCTGCCTCAACCAGCCGGTTAGCCAGCTCTTCTATCCTCCTAAGCTCCTCCCCCGAGGGCCTATGCTCAGCAGTAACCACGAGCCGGCCATGCCCGCCCCTCACATACGTCGAGGCCGTCCACTTCGAGCCGGGGCCGAGGACGCGGACAACAGCACCCTTCAACACATGGAGAGCGGTATGCGTCCGAACCTCCACAGGGTAGTCCCCAGGTCTGCAGCCCATCCCCTAGAGCCCCCCGGGAGGAGCAGCTGTCGCGGCGAGGGATAAGCGTGGGCCCCAGGGACTGGATGACGGCATGGAGAATGGAGAGAGGGTCGTGGGGCGCGCAACGCCCCTGCGTCTCGGGGAAAAACAGCCTGGGC
>JALUFI010000163.1 GCA_027043685.1 Pyrodictiaceae archaeon | reverse complement strand
GGGAGGGGCCTCTACGGGCGCCGCACCGGAGCCTCATGGAGGCCGCCGGCCTCAGCCCCGAGGACGTGAGGGACCTCGGCAAGCCCCTCATAGGCATAGTCTACACCCCTTCAAGCATCGTGCCCGGGCACGTCCACCTGGACCGCGTGGTCCAGGCCGTGGCTGAGGGCGTTGCCTCTGCCGGCGGGCTGCCGGTGCTGGGCGCCGCTGTCTCCGTGGACGACGGGATAGCGATGGGCCACGAGGGCATGAGGTACAGCCTCCCCAGCAGGGAGCTCGTGGCCGACAGCATAGAGGTGTTCGCGGAGGCCCACCGCGTGGACGCGCTAGTCGTGGTCACTAGCTGCGACAAGATGCTCCCCGGCGCGCTTCTCGCCGCCGCGAGGCTGGGGGACGAGATCCCCGTCTACCTGGTCAACGGAGGCCCCATGCTCGCCGGCCGCGGGGCGCCGGGCTGCGGGGGCTGCAGGCTCGGCCTCGGCCACGTCTTCGAGGCCGTTGGGCGGCTCCTCCGCGGAGAGGTGGGAGAGGAGGAGCTGGAGGCTGTCGAGGAGAGGGCGCTCCCCGGCCCTGGGAGCTGCGCGGGCCTCTACACCGCGAACACTATGGCGCTCGCCGCCGAGGCCCTGGGCTTCATCATGCCCGGGGCTGCGGCCGTGCCCGCGGTGTTCTCGGAGAGGCTGTGGTGGGCTAGGAGGACCGGGAGGCTGGCGGTGAGGGCCGTGGAGAGGGGCTGGACGGCCTCGATGTTCCTGACGGAGAGGAGCCTCCTCAACGCCTTCGCGGTGGACGCTGCGCTCGGGGGCTCCACTAACACGCTGCTCCACCTCACCGCTCTCGCGGTGGAGGCCGGGATAAGGCTCGACCTGGGCGTCCTCGAGGACCTCTTCTCGAGGACGCCGTGGATAGGGGACCTGGAGCCCGGCGGCCGCTACTACATGGAGGACCTCTACTGGGCCGGCGGCGTCCCGGCCGTGGCGAGGGAGCTGATACGCGCCGGGGTCTTCGACGGCTCCGCGCCAGCCGCCACCGGGGAGCCCTGGGAGCGCGTGGTTAGGCGCACAGCAGCCGTCTACGGCGGGACCGTGAGGAGGCTTGAGGAGGCGCTGGCGCCCCGGAGCCCCCTCCGCATACTGAGGGGGAGCCTTGCCCCCGAGGGCGCGGTGGTGAAGGCTGTCCGGGTCAAGCGCCGCGCCCTGCGGGGCCCCGCGCTGGTGTTCGACAGGGAGGAGGACGCCCTGGAGCATGTGAGGAAACGGGGCCTGGAGCCGGGGACGGTGGTCATCGTGCGCTACGAGGGCCCCGCCGGCGGCCCCGGGATGAGGGAGATGCTGCAGCTCACAAGCCTGGTCTACGGCATGGGGCTCGGCGACGAGGTCGCGATCGTCACGGACGGCCGCTTCAGCGGCGCCACCAGGGGCCTCATGGTTGGCCACGTCTCCCCCGAGGCCATGGCAGGCGGCCCCATAGCCCTCGTCGAGGACGGCGACGAGGTCCTAGTCGACCTGGACCGGGGGAGGCTCGACCTCCTAGTCGACGAGGAGACCCTGGAGGAGAGGAGGAAGCGCTGGCAGCCACCAGGCTGGAAGCTCGAGCAGATGAAGAGGCTCGCGGAGAGGGGCAGCATCCTCTACAGCTACGCCGCCCTCGCCTGCAGCGCCTCCCAGGGAGCAGCCAGGAGATGCCCGAAACAGATACCGCCATAGCTAGGAACTAGTCAGAAAACCAGTCCATCCTTATATATTTTTCGCTCTCACACATCATGACTGTATCCTGCTAAGTTGTTTACCTAGGCAACATTGTATAGTATGTCGGTGTAAAGAGGTGGCGCCAGGGAAGAGCATACTCACCGCCGCTGCACTAGTAGTTACCATCCTCACCATAGCACATCATCATTACATTGTTATCGGTGTTGAGAGGTTCCTCGGGGGCACAGTCGTTACCTATAGTCATGTGCTTCCCTGGGAGAAGCAGGGCCTCGTAATAAAGCCGGTTGCCTCACACATCACGGGAGTGGATTACTCGAGGATAGGCGTGACCGTCTACGGGTGGTGCCCAAATGGCAGCATAACCAAGCTCGGAGAGGGCAAGGGGCAGGCAACCGTGCCGCAGGAGAAACTGCTCGCCTACCTCAGGGCATGGGCCAGATGGGGGCATAAGTACGGTCTAGGCTTGCGTGACTTCGAGCCCCCAGTGCTCATACTCGTTGCAACACCCTCTAGGGACAATAAGAGGGTTCTGCTTGACGCCTATGCAGCCACCCTCCGCCTAGACCTATTGCTAGACAGCCGTGTAAGAGCGGAGATCACCACGCCACTCCACGGCTCAATTAGAGTGAGGCTTGACACGCTAGATAAGCTAGGAGATGCCAAGAATAAAGGCCTGCACGACTTCCCTCCAAGAGAAATCCCGCTTGGACTTTACTATAAGCTAGAACTTGTGAACTACAGGATCCTATATGACCAGTATACGCCTCTCGTTGTGGCCTACATTCATGGGCCTGACAAAAAGGTTCTTGATCGTGTGCAGGAGAAGATGCTGCTCTACTCAAACACCGAGAATAACCTCAACATGGTGTTTAATATTATGGGCCTAGCGTATGAAATAGACCAGGTTAACGGCGGTATTGAGGCACTTGGCTACACAGTGCCAGGGCCCTCCTTCAAGCTAAGCGGTGACCGAGTCTGGGTGGACATGCAGTTCGAGGCCTATCTCGGCCATGGTAGCCAGGTGCTGCCGAAGTACTGCCACGCGACGCCGAGCGGCCCTTACTGCTTCTATTCAGCGAGCCACATAAAGGAACACATCGTCGTACCTGCTTCAAACAACTATGATTACCTGGTATCCATGGGTCTCGAGACTGATGTCGCTGAGGCGGAGTACCAGTTAATGACTATTAGCGGAGACGGCACATACTGGATACCGCTCCCGATATTCTACAACGTCACTATGGCTAGGCCATTAATAGTGCATAACCTGGATACGGGTGAGGTCTTCATAGCCGCCTGGGCGGAGTCGGCGCCTTTCTCGATGCTCGGCAGAGCCAAGGCCTTCAACGCGTTCATGCAGGTAGAGACCAGGTGGAGGCCCGTGGACCTGGGCTGGTTCAACGAGGGCTACGATGTAGACAACTGGATACTCGCCAGCCGCGTCGGCACACTGAACCTCCTCTCCGCGGGACTGGGACTCGGGGCGCGGGGGCTTGACGCGGGGCTGCTAGAGGTCCCCGTG
>JALUFI010000162.1 GCA_027043685.1 Pyrodictiaceae archaeon | reverse complement strand
AAGGGAGTGGATTCCCTACATAGCAGTCATAGGCGACAGGGAGGTCGAGACAGGCACACTGAACGTCACTATAAGGAGGACGAACGACCGCGTAGCCCTCAAGCCGAGCGAACTCCTGGAGAGGATAGAGGAGGAGATCAAGGGGTACCCAAGGATACAGCCCACGCTGCCCCGCAGGGTCTCCCAGAGGCCGTCGCTCACATACCTCGAGAAACCCATACAGTAACGCCTTGCTCCCTGCATGGTGGATTTTGCCCCCCTTCTTAACTCTCTACATGCCGGAAGGCATTCGAAAACACCTACTATACCGTACTAGAGAAGGGGGCCAGCACCTTAACCGGTAGCCAGTGATTAAGGAGCACCGGCTGTTCCCTGGACGAGAATTTCTCCGAAGTGAATAGGGTAGGCAGTGCTGAGCTGGGAAAAGGCTGCCCGCACGACGTGGAGAGGCGTGAAAATAGTCGCCCCTAAAACAGGGGGCGTACTTAGCGGCGGCGCCTGGCAGGGCCGCCCTGCTGTGCTCTCATCAGCATGCGGCGGTACTCTATGCGGTTCCTTATCCTTGGGGCGGGGTTCTTCCTGGGCTTTGCGGGTATCTTGGGGGTCTGCTTCCTCACCTTGCCTGCCTTTGTTAGTGAACCGTGGCTAGGCATACCGTCTACACCCGGTCAGGGGCTTGGCGTCTCTGGCATTTATAGGCCTTGCCGCGTGGCCTGGGCTTCTGGGTGTGCTCGGGAGGCGGGCCATGGCCGAGCTTCCGGGTTATAGCGGTGTTGCGCGCGCTGTGCTTGAGAGGGCCGGTGCACGTGTCGGGGACCGTATAAGGATAGAGACTAGCGACGGCAGAGTATTCGAAGGCATACTTATGCCTAGGTATGCTATAAAGCAGAGGCCGATTATAGTGATTAAGCTAGATAACGGCTACAATATTGGTGTGAGGGTTGACAGCGATGCACGTGTGACGGTGGTCAAGACGAGGGAGACTATACTGAGAGAGGCTGCGGCGGGCGCACCGGCCCCAGTTCCGCTGCTGGAGGAGCAGCCGCCGCCCGGCCCCAAGCCCCGCGTGGTTGTCGTAGGCACTGGCGGCACTATTGCAAGCAAGATAGAGTATGAGACTGGTGCAGTGAAGCCAGCCTTGACTGCAAAGGACCTCGTAGAGGCTGTCCCCGAGATAAGCTTCATAGCCGACATAGAGGCTGACATATTGATGAACATTCTTAGCGAGAACATGAGGCCAGAGTACTGGGAGCGCATAGTAGAGGGCGTAGCTAGGCACATCGAGCGCGGAGCAGAGGGCGTTGTTGTAGCCCATGGGACAGACACGATGGCTTACACCGCTGCAGCGTTGTCCTTCGCTCTCCCCGGGCTTCCTGTCCCCGTGGCGCTGGTGGGTGCGCAGAGGAGCAGCGATAGGCCGAGCAGTGACGCGGCGTTCAACCTCACGGCGGCCGTGCTGACTGCCGCCAAGGCGCCCTTCGCCGAGGTGGTCGTTGTAATGCATGGCGAGACCGGTGACACATACGCCCTCGCCCACCGGGGCACCAAGGTGCGGAAGATGCACACAAGCCGCAGAGACGCCTTCCAGTCAATCAACGCGAGGCCCATTGCAAAGATATACCCGTTCGAGAAGCGCATCGAGGTCATAGGCAAGCCGCTCCGGGGGCGCGGGGAGCAGGAGCTACGCGTCGAGAACGGCTTCGAGAGGAAGGTCGCACTCCTGAAGTACTATCCCGGCATGGAGTCCGAGATAATCGACTTCCTCGTGGAGCGCGGCTACCGCGGCATAGTCCTGGAGGGCACAGGGCTAGGCCACGTAGGAGAGTGGCTAATAGACTCAATAAAGAACGCCGTGGAGAAGGGCGTGGTAGTAGTAATGACGTCCCAGACGCTCTTCGGTAGGGTAAACATGAACGTCTACAACACGGGTAGACGCCTGCTAGCTGCAGGAGTCGTGCCCGCTGAGGACATGCTCCCCGAGACAGCCTACGTGAAGCTCTCCTGGGTACTCGCACACACAAGGGACCCCGAGGAGGCGAAGAAACTCTTCCGCACAAACCTAGCCGGGGAAATCAACGACCGCATCACACTCGACCTCTACCCGAGGTGGCCGCATTGATCCCGCGCCGGGTTAACCCGGAGGAGATAGATGTCAAGGCCCTCGGGCTGAGGGCTGGGCTGGAGATACACCAGCAGCTAGACACGAGGCACAAGCTCTTCTGCTCATGCCCCACAAGCTTGGCCAGCGAGGACGAGGAGAAGGACGAGTTCATACGCCAGCTACGCCCCACTAGAAGCGAGCTCGGTGAAGTGGATATCGCCGCCCTCTTCGAGTGGAGGAAGGGGCGCCTATACCACTACCACGCTCCCCGCCGCGTCTCGTGCCTAGTAGAGGCCGACGAGGAGCCACCGCACGAAATAAACCGGGAAGCGGTGACGATAGGCCTCGCCATGGCAAAGGCGTTCGGCTCCACAATAGTCGACGAGATATACGTCATGAGGAAGATAGTTATAGACGGCTCTAATACAACTGGGTTCCAGAGAACCGCCATAGTGGCCCTAGGCGGCTCAATAACGACCCCATCCGGCAAGAAGATAGGTATACAGAGCATAGCGGTGGAGGAGGACGCTGCGAGGAAGCTGGGGGAGAAGGGCCGCTTCATACACTACAACCTTGATAGACTAGGCATACCACTCATCGAGATATCCACTGCACCGGACATCGAGACCCCCGAGGAGGCATACGAGACGGCTCTTACGATAGGTCAGATGCTGCGGCTCACCGGCAAGGTGAAGAGGGGCATAGGGACGATCAGGCAGGACCTCAATGTCTCCATAAGGGGCGGCGTGAAGACCGAGATCAAGGGCGTCCAGAGGCTGGACCTGCTACCGAAGATAGTCCTCTATGAGGCGATAAGGCAGTACCGGCTCCTCCAGATACGCGACGAGCTAAGGAGCCGCGGCGTAAGGGAGGAGGACATAAAGAGTCAGGGCATAGTAGATGTGACAGACATATTCAAGGATACTAAGTCGAAGATAATCGCTAGGGCGTTGAAGCGCGGCGGCAAGGTACTGGCCGTGAAGCTCCCCGGCTTCCACGGTCTACTGGGCGTGGAGGTCCAGCCAGGCCGCCGCTTCGGGACAGAGCTCGCGGACTACGCCAGGTTCTGGGGCGGAGTAGGCGGGTTATTCCATAGCGACGAGCTGCCCGGCTACGGCATAACAGAGGAGGAGTTGAACAAGGTCTACGAGCGCCTCGCCGCAGAGAAGGGCAGAGACGCGATAGTCCTAGTCGCGGACGCCGAGAAGAATGCACGCAAGGCCCTGGAGGCCGTGCTGGAGAGAGCCGCATACGCGTTGAAGGGCATACCCAAGGAGACCAGAGCAGCAAACGATGACGGGACCACGAAGTTCATGCGGCCCCAGCCCGGCGCAGCGAGGATGTACCCGGAGACCGACATCCCACCACTAGAGGTCGACGAGGACCTGCTACGCGAGGCGGAGAGGCTCAAGCCGCCAACACCGCAGGAGAAGCTGAGGGAGCTAGAGCAGCGCTACCGCCTAGGCGACGAGCTGGCGAAGCAGCTGCTACGCGACCCGCATCTACCACTCTTCGAGCAGCTCGCTAACAGGTACGGCGACAAGGTATCCCCCAAGTACATAGCATCGATACTAGTGAACACTCTGCGTAGCCTGGCCCGCGAGGGAGTACCAGTCGAGAACCTCAGCGAGGAGCACATAGAGGCCGTCGTGGCAGCCCTAGCAAGGGGCGAGATAAGCAAGGATGCTGTGCCGGATGTGCTAAGCTACCTCGCAAAGAACCCTGGCGCAGGAGTCAATGACGCTGTAAAGACACTAGGCTTGACACGCGTATCCCTTGAGGAGGTTGAGGCGATGGTTGCTGAGGCTGTTGAGGCGCTAAGAGACGAGATAAAGGCAAGGGGAATGAGGGCTCTCAGCAAGGTCATGGGCCGTGTAATGCCCAAGCTCCGTGGCAGGGTGGACGGGAAACTTGTGGCGGAGTTGGCGCGGAAGAAGATAGAGGAGGTGCTACGCGAGAACAGCTAGCAGCGCCTAGGCGGGGGCGATGAGGTGTACTCCCGACGCTGAAAAGATCCGTGATGAAAAGGCATTTGCCCGAGCCCCTTTTTGATTCCTTTTCTAGAGCCCGGTCGCGCTCTCGCTTATTATCTGTGGACCGACCTTCTTCTTGCGCTTCACTATGTCTATTATCCTCTCTATGAAGTCCTCCTCGTAGGGCACACCTACGAAGGCCAGCACACCGTTAATGGCTATCGCGGGCACTGACATAACGTTGTACTTGTCGGCTATGTCCGGGTTCTCATACGCCTCAACCGTGTCGGCTATGAAGTTCTTGCGGCCCATGCGCCACACTTCGAATGCAAACATGTTGGTCAACAGCGCGGCGTATGGACAGTAGGGGCACTGGGGTGTCACTATGACCTCGACATGTGTCGGCTCTGTCAGGGTGCGCAGCTTCTCTATAGTTGACTGGTCAAGGCCGCTGTCCTCCTGCGATATGCGTATGATCGTCTCCACGAGGCCGCGTATCTCCTCGCCACTCGGGGTACCGGTGTACCTGATAACACCATCGAGCAGCGTGAGGGATGGGATGCGCTCTACTCCCTGAGCCTTGAATGCGTCGGGGTTCTTCTCCTTGTCGTATATGGTTACCCTTACGAGGTGCTTGCCGTCCTTAACAGGCGAGAGTTCCTCGAGCGTCTTTGCTATTTTTAGCGTCTCGTCGCAGTACTTGCAGTTAGGGCCTATGAATACGTAGATGTCTACGGGCTTCACCATGTCCTGGAGGGCTTCCTTTATTGCTTCCTTAGTCTCCTCGTCTATCTCCACGCGGACGGGATCCATGGCCATCTTATACCACCTCTCTGGTCGCCTTGCCCGGCTTCACCCCTTCTTCCCTTGACCCAAGGGGTCTCTAGTGCACCGTGCTGCGGGAGAACTAGTTGTTTTTCGTCCGCACAGCGCAACTCTCCATTCATTAGTATTGTTTTGAAATACGCGTTTTCGCTGCCTCGGGTGATGGCGGGGGCGTACCGTACGGCACTAGGGTTAAAAAGATGGCAACCTTGTACATTTGTGTAAATCGGGGCACGCTATGACTAGCAGCGACGACACGGGCTTCCTGGCGGCGCCCTGCGAGATAGCCGTGAGGAAGTACGTTCCCTCAATACGTGCCTCGATAGCTACGATACTAGTCAAAGTTTACGGACTCTCTATATACAGGACGGCGAAGATACTCCACATAACTCCAGCGGCTGTCTCTAACTACTTGCTCAAGAGGCGAGGCGGCGACTATGTAGACTTGATACTGAAGGACGAGGAACTCTACAAGCTTGTCTCAAAGATAGCGGAGAACTTGATAAGCGAGAACATAGACAAACAGTCAATGTCTATGTATATCTGCCAGGTGTGCCGAAAGCTGCGCGAGAAGGTTGAGAAGACCCCGCCGATGCACAGGCCGATACTTGAATACATGCTCGAGCGGAGGGCCAGTGAGGAGGACAACAAGAGCTAGCGCTTTAGCAACGGCGGTAGCTCGGCCAGCTCTAGGTATAACAGCGCCAGCCCCAGCCGCCTCACAGGGAAGCTTACGCGGTCATACTCCGGAGCCAGTTGCTCCCAGCCCTCGCCCAGGCTGTATGCTGCTCTGGCGAGGCGTACGCGGTAGCCACGGGTGACGATGACCGCTAGGTAGCTACGAGGCGCCGGGTTCCATACAAGCAGCTCCGCCTTCGCCTCCTTTCTACCCGTTTTCGCGACGCGCGCCCATAGGGGGAGGAGGGGGCTGAGGGCATAGACTCCCCTTGAGTCGCTCGCGGAGGCCCTAGACATGGCTGAGTCTATTGCTAGGCGTGTGGGGCTGCAGACCCTCTCCTCCTCCACGAGGAGCCTGCCCTCGAGAACCTCGAGCCTCCCGGGAGCGGTGGCGACGCTGCAGTCCCCGGTGAGGCAGGTAATTGCAAGGCAGCTCCCCGGTCTCGTCTGCACCGCGAGCCAGGGAGCTGAGAGTACGCGGCTCCTTGCGGCGCGTAGTCTCCTAGCGGCGAGGAGCTGAGGCACGATGAGCCTCGGGTTCACCGCTTCGAGGCCGAGGCTTTCACCCGGCTCAAGCACCCTGCCCCTTGAGGCTGCGGGGGTGCAGCCTAGCTGGGCCCTGCAGCGCCGCCCCCGGAGCAGGTCCCTGTAATCCGTGAACACTGGTACTCCCTTGCCTAGCTTGGAGAGCTCGTGGAGCGCGGCCGAGGCGAGGCGTTCCACCCGGGGGGCTTGGTAGTGCCGGGGGAGGCTGCGCAGCGGCTGCAGGGCTACACGGTAGCGTGGGCTATGGCAGCTCGTCGCAGCACATACACCGCTTACCCCGCAGAGCTTCTGGGCTGGGACGAGGCAGGGTGCCCTGGAGCCTAGGAACCGGTGTATCTTCGCTGTGTCGGGCTCAACGGCCTCGTCTACCCTGCTGAGCAGCTCCAGGAGCGATTCACGGAGCTCACTTGTCACGCCTTACTAGCCTCCTCGGCTATATCTATCGCCTTGGAGACCTTGGCTGCCGTGGGGTGCCGCGCCGTGCCACGCACAACTTCCTCGTCGACCTCGACCCGGAACCCTATCTCGCGGAGCCTCCTAGCAGCCTTCTCTGCCGCTTCACTGCTGGAGGCCTGGACGACCACCTGCACCCTCTCCGGCCCAGGCGAGAGGGTCACCGTCACCCTGTAAGAGCCCTCCCGTATACCGGTGACTGTGTGGTACTCCACCTCGCCGCCCAGCAGGGTTCTCTGCTTCCCCTTGCTCTCGCTGACCCTCAGCCCCTTCCGGTCCATTACTCCGCGGTAGGCGCGGGCACGCTCCTCGGAGGCCACGGCTACTCCTCACCCCTGGGGTCGGCTGTCTAAGGCCTCGTCAGCGGAGCGCCATAAAGCGTAGGCCCCTAGGGGTCCCCGGGGAAAAGGACTACGCGGCCCCTCTCCGCGGGGCTAGGGGTTGTACTTGGTTAGGGCCTCTAGGGCCGCTCGTGCAGCCTTGTCGACATAGCTTACTAGCTCCTCGTGGTGCTTGAGTTCCTCCTTCCCGGGGACAGCGAGGTTGTCCGATATCACTAGTATCGCTGAGGCCTTGTAGCCACGTAGCGCCGCCAATGCGTAGAGGGCTGCAACCTCCATCTCAACCGCTATTATGCCCCGGGAGGACCACTTCTTGACGAACTCCTTGTCCTCCGCGTAGAAGGCGTCGCTGCTGAACACGGGGCCAAGGTACGCCTTGCCGTGGTGCCGCTTGGCCTCCTCGTAGAGGAGGGTTGTGAGCCTCGGATCCGGGGCCGCAACCATGCATGCATCCGGCACATAGGAGCCTATGGTGCCACCATGTATGTAGGCAGCGCCGGTCGCCACCACCGCGTCGCCTATCTCAAGGTACTCAACCAGCCCACCAGCCGTGCCGAGGCGTATTATGACCTCGGCGCCGAGCATCCGAAGCTCCTCAAACACTATGGCGGCCGACGGGGCACCAACGCCGTGGACGGCTACACTGACAGGCACGCCGTTATACTTACCCGTGTAGATTAGGAAGCCCCGCTCCTCGTTGACCAGCTCTGCGTCCTCGAGGAACTTCTCAGCCAGGTACTTCGCCCTCGCAGGGTCACCGACAGCTATGACCCTCTTGGCGAGCTTCTCCGGCGGGATACGGATATGCTGAGGCTTCCGGGGCTCCACCACGGCCCATAAGCACCTCCGGGCTTCTAGGGGCGCCCCAGGGGCCCCTGTGGCGTTATAGGGTTGAGGCCCGGCGGCTCCAGGGTTGACGAGGGGCTGTGAGGAGTCCCCGAGTGCCGAGACGCTTCGCTGTCGCTGACGATGCACGAGCATACCGAGCCCCTCAATCCGGTGGCTGGTGCCGCTGGGCGGCCCCCGTGGGGGCGGTGCTGTGCTTGACCGCTACCGTCAGCCCCTGGCCTGCCGCGGCCGGGGGCTGTGAGGAGAATGGTAGCCACTTAGCCCCCTGGGGGCCGCCATGGAGTGCGGAAGGGGTTATAGGCAGCTGGGGATGACTGGTATCACACACGGAGCGGCGCCATGAACGAGGCGAGCGAGGAGGCACTGCTAATCCTAGACAAGTACTTGGGCGAACTCATAGAGTCAATAGTCTACCGCCATAGGTACAACGTTGACCTAGACGACGAGTACGAAGAACTCCTAAGATTCATATACAAGAGGCTCGTGAAGGCATGGTTTGGGGGACGCCACCCGAGCCCCAGCGAGCTTGAGCGCAGCCTACGCAACGCCAGGAGGAGGCGCAAGCAGCTGGAGGTGCTCCTCAGCTACCTCGTGAGCCGCTACGCCGCACGAAACGGCCCAATATACCTCCCACAGAGCCACGACTGGTCCGACGAATACTACTAGCCAGGGCCAGGCAGCGCTACGGACGCATGGCTACACGATACGTTCAGGAGAGAGGAGCCGGGCCCTAGTTTTGCGGGGTTCTGCTCGCGGTAATGTCTTCATCCCCCAGGGCGCATCCTCGCCCCCGGGGTCACGGGGGGCAAGTGCCAACATCCCCCAGCACGTTGACTCCCAGATGCCGCTGCCAGGGTTAATTAGCTGGGAGACGCCGGGCCCCGAGAGCTGGTGCCCTCCCCTTCACCTGCTCCAGTTGAGGAGCGTGTCTCTCTGCCTTCCAAATGTGCTGAGTACAGGGGTTGAGGCTGGCGTGGCGAGGACTAGGAGGCGGACTAGTAGGCGCACGACCCGGGCCAGGCGTTCCTCTGGCGCCTCGGCTGCGCGGCGTACGCGGCCCCGGCCGCGTCTCAACCCGGACCAGGTACTTGAGAGCATACTTGACGAACTGGTGTCGAGGCTCGGGCTCGACATCCTGGGTCTGAGCAGGGAAGAGTACAAGGAGATGCTGAGGCCGGTCATCGAGGGCTTGCTTGACCAGTACTCCTCGAGGCCATCTAAGGAGGCGCTCCTCTCCAGGCTCGAGAACCAGGCGAACAACCTCTACCTGCTCGCCGCGATGTATGTTCTCGAGAAACGCGATAAGCTGAATGAGGATCAGCTAGAGTTTATTGTCAGTAATGCGCCCCAGGTCGCGGCCCGTTATGTGAGCAGGCTCTACGAGGAGGCTAGGCGCCTGGGCCGCGATGACGTGGTCCCCCTGCTGCGCAGCGCGTGGGAGAGGTACGGCACACCCTCGCCTATACCTTGTCCCCGCTGTGGCTTCCGTGCGGTGACGCCGGACCTCGTATGCATGGTCTGTGGCTATGAGCTGAGCGAGCGCGAGGCGAAAGAGATGATAGACTTTGGGGAGCGTCTGCGGGAGCTGGTGGAGTTCTACGGCCCCTCTGCCGCGAGGGAGGCTCTCTCCCGTGGATACGTCATAGTTGGGGAGACGGTTAAGCCCCCCACCGAGGCGCCAGAGCCCACTGACATAATCCTGCACCTCGACAAACGAGACCGTGAGCTATTGAAGAGGCTATTGGCTGAGCCGCGTAGCCGGGGGGTAGAGGCTCATGGTGTATGAAGCCGGCAGCGCTGAAGAGGCACGGGAGCTTCTTAGGCGCGCGAGGCTTGCCCTCCTGTTGGTCTACGACTCCGCGGCGCCGCAGGGACGGTACCTGGCCGGGCTTCTCGACGACATCGCCTGGTGGCTTGAGCCCGTGTTTGCGGTCATCCGGGTCGATGTCTCGAGGGCACCGGAGGCTCTCCGGGAGTTCGGCGAGAGCCACCCACGCCTCATACTCTTCTTTGAGGGGCAGCGTGTATGGGAGCAGATAGGCTTCTTCTACAACTCGCCGAGCGACCGGGCCGCGATTAGGAGGGGGCTGCTCAACGCGTTGCGGAGGGCCGGGTTGAAGCCTTCCTCGCTGGGGGTGAGGCTGGGGTTCTAGCAAGCCCCGGAGAGCAAGGCTTATATAGAAGTGGGCTGGCGCGGGATTCACGTGGAAGCCCGAGGGACACTGAGAGGGGTGACGAGCATGGCGCTCGGCGTACCAGTCCTCGTGCTGAAGGAGGGCACCCAGCGCGTCTACGGCCGCGAGGCACTCCGCAACAACATACTAGCCGCTAAGGTGCTCGCCGAGGTGCTAAAGACCAGCCTAGGCCCCCGCGGCATGGACAAGATGCTCGTTGACAGCTTCGGCGACGTAACCATAACCAACGACGGCGCCACCATACTCAAGGAGATGGAGATACAGCACCCGGCCGCCAAGCTGCTCGTCGAGGTGGCCAAGGCCCAGGACGCCGAGGTCGGCGATGGCACCACCAGCGCGGTCGTCCTAGCCGGCATGCTCCTCGACAAGGCCGAGACTCTCCTCGACGAGAACATCCACCCAACCACTATCATCGAGGGCTACAAGAAGGCCCTTGACTACGCGCTTGAGGAGCTAAGCAAGATAGGCGTCAAGGTAGACATAAACGACAGGCAGCTGCTCAAGAGGATAGCCGCCACCAGCCTCACCAGCAAGTACGTGGGCAGCGGTGACACCCTAGACAAGCTCACCGACATGGCTGTTGAGGCGGTGCTCCGCGTTGCCGAGAAGAAGGACGAGGGCTACGAGGTCCGCCTTGACAGGATAAAGATTGAGAAGAAGAGGGGCGGCAGCCTCCTAGACAGCCAGCTAGTAGAGGGCATTGTCCTCGACAAGGAGGTCGTGCACCCCGGCATGCCGAAGAGGGTTGAGAACGCCTTCATAGTGCTGCTTGACGCGCCCCTCGAGGTAGAGAAGCCCGAGATAACCGCCAAGATCAACATAACCAGCCCCGAGCAGATAAAGGCGTTCCTTGAGGAGGAGGCCAGGATACTACGCGACATGGTTGAGAAGATCTACAGTGTTGCTGTTGAGAGGATGAGGAGGGAGGGCTACGAGCCCGGCAAGAACGCCGGCATAGTGGTGATAACCCAGAAGGGCATCGACGAGGTGGCGCAGCACTTCCTCGCCAAGAAGGGCATAATGGCCGTCCGCCGCGTCAAGAGGAGCGACCTTGAGAAGCTGGAGTACGCAACCGGCGGCAGGATAGTGAGCAGCGTGAGGGACCTAACGCCAGACGACCTAGGCTTCGCCAAGCTAGTCGAGGAGAGGAAGGTCGGTAACGACAAGATGATAT